>NZ_JBYCLB010000103.1:0-7247 GCF_057473705.1 Mycobacterium sp. TH-M15
TCGTCGTCGGCGAAGGCCATCACGTCGGCGTCGGTGCCGTCGCCGAGCACCACCGCCTGCTTCTCCAGCGCCCGCTTCAGCGCGGAGATGTCGTCGCGCAGCCGGGCGGCCCGCTCGAAGTCGAGCTGCTCGGAGGCGGCGTACATCTGCTGCTCCAGGCCGCGGACGAAGCGGTCGGTCTTGCCGGAGAGGAAGTCGCAGAAGTCGTTGACGATCTTGCGGTGCTCTTCGGCGCTGAGCCGGTCGACGCACGGCGCCGCGCACTTGCCGATGTAGCCCAGCAGGCAGGGCCGGCCGATCTGCTGGTGGCGGCGGAACACCCCGGCCGAACAGGTCCGGGCCGGGAAGACCCGCAGCAGCAGGTCCAGCGTCTCCCGGATCGCCCAGGCGTGCGAGTACGGCCCGAAGTAGCGCACCCCCTTCTTCCGGGGGCCGCGGTAGACCATCAGCCGCGGGTACTCCTCGTCGAGGGTGACCGCCAGCACCGGGTAGGTCTTGTCGTCGCGGTAGCGGACGTTGAACCGCGGGTCGAACTCCTTGATCCAGTTGTACTCCAGCTGCAGCGCCTCGACCTCGGTGGTGACCACCGTCCACTCCACCTTCGCCGCGGTGGTCACCATCTGGCGGGTCCGCGGGTGCAGGCCGGCGATGTCGGCGAAGTAGGAGGTCAGCCGGCTGCGCAGGTTCTTGGCCTTGCCGACGTAGACGACCCGGTCGTGCACGTCCCGGAACCGGTAGACGCCCGGCTCGACCGGGATGGACCCGGGCGCCGGACGGTAGCTGGCGGGATCTGGCACGCCTTCAGGCTAGCTTCCGCCGCCCGGCAGACACGGGCGAGCAGACACAAAGGCCCCCGGAAGAGACCGATTTCAGGGGTCTTTACGTCTGCTCGCGCGGAGGAGGCAACGGAGACGGCCGGTAGCGCGCGACCAGTCCCCGAACCGCCTCCATGGCGTCCACGGCGCGTTCCCCGTCCACCGCCTGGATCGCCAGCACCGGGACGTACTCGTCGGCGGGCAGGTCGACCTGCGCCCACCGCTTGCCGGCCGGGAACGACACCCCGGTCAGCTGCGCCCAGCCGATCAGCCGGTCACCGAACAGGTTGCGCACCGACACGCCCGCCGCACCGGCGCGCAGCCGGGGCCGGGTCAACAACAGCACCGCACCGGCGATGACAAGGCCCAGCAGCGCGATGGCCACCTGATCGGCGGTGCGGAAGGTCACCCCCGTCGATCCCACCTCGAGCAGCAGGCCGACCGCGATGTGTACGACGGCGATGACGGCGGCGGCCGCCCAGGCCAGCCGCGGCATCAGCCGCGGACGCACCACCAGGTCCCAGTCGGCCGGAGCGTCCGGCGGGGTCACGTGCCCGCACGCAGGTCGCGCAGGGCCAGCGCGCTGCTCAGCGCGGCCGCGGCCGCCTGCGCTCCCTTGTCCTCGGTCGACTCCGGCAGGCCGGCGCGCTGCACCGCCTGCTGCTCGTTGTCGGTGGTCAGCACGCCGTTGGCCACCGGCGTCGCGGCGTCCAGCGACACCCGGGTCAGGCCCTGGGTGACCGCGTCGCAGACGTAGTCGAAATGCGGTGTGGCCCCGCGGATCACCACGCCGAGCGCGACCACCGCGTCGTGGCTGCGAGCCACTTCCTGGGCCACCACCGGAATCTCGATGGCGCCGAGTACCCGGACCACGGTCGGGTTGTCCACCCCGGCGGCGGTCGCCACCCGGCAGGCACCGGCCAGCAGCGCGTCGCAGATCCGCTCGTGCCAGGTGCTGGCGACGATCGCCAGTCGCAGCCCGGCGGCGTCGAGCACCGGCAGATCCGGAACGCCGGCTGCCGGGCTCATCGGCGCCGCTCCTGAGCCTCGCTGCGCGCCGCATCGTCGCCGGCGCGGCTCACACCGCCCCGCCGAAGCCGTCGGGCCGGTGGCGGGACTCGTCGTACTCCTCCAGCCCGGTCAGGTCGTGCCCCATCCGGTCGCGTTTGGTCATCAGGTACCGGATGTTCTCGGCGTTGGCCCGCACCGGCAGCGGCACCCGTTCGATGATGTGCAGCCCGTAGCCGTCCAG
The DNA here is from genome assembly GCF_057473705.1 of Mycobacterium sp. TH-M15. Classification (NCBI taxonomy): domain Bacteria; kingdom Bacillati; phylum Actinomycetota; class Actinomycetes; order Mycobacteriales; family Mycobacteriaceae; genus Mycobacterium; species Mycobacterium sp. TH-M15. Next base: position 2,068 of record NZ_JBYCLB010000103.1, read on the forward strand.
CCCGACCCGCTTCGCCGGGTTGTTGGTGAGCAGCCGCATCGACCGAACGCCGAGGTCGGCCAGGATCTGCGCCCCGGTGCCGTAGTCGCGGGCGTCGGCGGGCAGCCCCAGCTTGAGGTTGGCGTCGATGGTGTCGTGGCCGGCGTCCTGCAGCTGGTAGGCCTGCAGCTTGTGCATCAGACCGATGCCCCGGCCCTCGTGGCCGCGCATGTAGAGCACCACCCCGCGTCCCTCGTGGGCGACCATCGCCATCGCGGCGTCCAGCTGCGGTCCGCAATCGCAGCGGCGCGACCCGAAGACGTCGCCGGTCAGGCACTCCGAGTGCACCCGGACCAGCACGTCGGCGCCGTCGCCGATCTCGCCGCGCACCAGCGCCACATGCTCGACGTCCTCGTACATGCTGGCGAAACCGACCGCGCGGAATTCGCCGTGCCGGGTCGGGATCCGGGCCTCGGCGACCCGCTGCACGTGTTTCTCGTGTTTGCGGCGGTACTCGATCATGTCGGCGATCGAGATCAGCGCCAGCCCGTGGTCGTCGGCGAAGACCCGCAGCTCCTCGGTCTGGGCCATCGCGCCCTCGTCCTTCTGGCTGACGATCTCGCAGATCGCCCCGGCCGGCCGCAGCCCGGCCATCCGGGCCAGGTCGACGGCGGCCTCGGTGTGGCCGGGGCGGCGCAGCACCCCGCCGTCCTTGGCCCGCAGCGGGACCACGTGCCCGGGCCGGGTGAAATCCTCGGCGACGCTGGCCGGGTCGGCCAACAGCCGCATGGTGGTGGCCCGGTCCGACGCCGAGATCCCGGTGCCGACGTCGTGCTTGGCGTCGACGGTGACGGTGTAGGCGGTGCCGTGCTTGTCCTGGTTCAGCGCGTACATCGGCAGCAGGCCCAGCCGGTCGCAGATCGCGCCGTCCAGCGGCACGCACAGGTAGCCGGAGGTGTAGCGGACCATGAAGGCGACCAGCTCCGGGGTGGCCTTCTCGGCCGCGAAGATCAGGTCACCCTCGTTCTCCCGGTCCTCGTCGTCGATGACGACGACGGCCTTGCCCGCCGCGATGTCGGCAACCGCGCGCTCGACGGTGTCCAACTTCGTCATCTTCGCCACCTTGTAAGGACCTGGTCATCGGCCGTCGGGGAAACGTCGGGTGGTGACGTTCCACCTCAGTATGGACCACCCGGCGGCAACGACCATCTTCCCAGATCACCCGAGCGCAACCGTTCCAGGGACGGATGGCCGGCGCGGAGCTACCGTGGCTGGGTGAGTCCGGCGATGCACGCCGTCCGCCGTCTCGGTGCCTGGCTGACCGCAGCGGTGGTCGCGACGGGGATCGTCTTGGCCGCTCCGGTGCGTGCCGAACCCGACGAGGCGGGGTTTCTCGACGAGGTGCGCGCCGCCGGCGAGTGGGGCGGTGCGCTGCTGAACACCGACGACCAGCTGCTCAATGCCGGGTACCGGGCCTGCGCGATATTTCGCGAGGGCCGGGGCGTGCGGGCGTTCGCCGACAGCCTGACGTACCCGATCGAGAAGACCATCGCCTGGTCGGCGCACCACCACCTCTGCCCGGACACCGCCGAGTAGCGGGCCGGGCGGGTCAGCGCCGGGCACCCACCCGGGAGGTCCGGCGGCCGGTGGCCGTCACCCAGCCGGCGCGGGTAGGGCGTCCGGGCACAAGTGGTGCTGGGCGGCATCGACGACAGCTGGCCCGAAATCGCTTGCAAACGCCCCGAAGTGCTTGGTTGCGACCTCCTGCGGCGGCATCCCGCTGCGCAGGTCGTCGCAGGCCCAGTGACCCGCCTCCAGCGCTCCCTTGGGAGGCCGCACCGGCACGCCCCGCTGCTCCACCTCCGCAAGATAGGCGCGCTCCGCCGGAGTGGGGTTGTCCCGGGGTTCGGCGTGTGCGGTCGGCACCAGGAAGAGCGGCGCCAACACCAGCCCCACTAGCAGCGCTCGTTTCATCGTTCGTGTCCTCTTCGCCTGAATTATCGCAAGTCAATCCCCGACACCGCGGGCTTCGCGGCGGCCGAGCCGCTCGACGTACTTCGCCAGCACGTCTGCTTCCAGATTCACCGCGGTCCCGACCGGAGCCCGCCCGAGGGTGGTCAGCTTCCGGGTGGTCGGGATCAGCGATACCTCGAAGAAGCCGTCCCCGACAGCGCTGACGGTCAGCGAGATCCCGTCGACTGTGATCGACCCCTTCTCCACCACGTACGGTGATATCGTCGACGGCAGCGTGATTCGCACCACCTCCCAGTGCTCCGCCGGGCTGCGGGCGGCCACCTCGCCGGTGCCGTCGACATGGCCCTGCACGATGTGCCCGCCCAGCCGGCCACCCACCGCGACGGCGCGCTCCAGGTTCACCCGGCTGCCGATCCGCAGCAGCCCCAGGCTGGACCGGTCCAGGGTTTCGCGCATCACGTCGGCGGAGAACCGCTGGTCGGCCACCTGCACCACGGTCAGACAGACCCCGTTGACCGCGATCGAGTCGCCGTGCCGGGCGTCGGCGGTGACGATCGGTCCGTGCACGGTCAGCCGTGCCGCGTCGGTCAGTTCGTCCCTGCCGATGACCTCGCCCAATTCCTCGACGATCCCGGTGAACATGGCACCAGGCTAGCGGGCGCCACCCAGCGGCACCCTCTACGATGCAACCCATGCGCAGATTTCTGATCGCCCTGGCCGCCGTGACCACCGCCACCGGTCTGGTCGTCGGCTGTTCCCCGGCAAAGCGGAGCGACCCGCTGCCGGACGCCACGACGCTGGTGAAGCAGGCCAGGGTCACCACCCATGACCTCAAGAGCGCACACCTGGTGCTGTCGGTCACCGGCAAGATCGAGAAGCTGCCGTTGAAGACGCTGGAGGGCGACCTCACCACCGAGCCCAAGACCGCCGCCAAGGGCACCGCGAACATCACCGTCGGCGGAGCCGACATCAACGCCAAGTTCGTGGTCGTCGATGGTGACCTGTACGCGGCGATGACCGGGGACGACTACCTGGACATGGGCCCGGCCAGCGAGATCTACGACGTGGGGGCGATCCTCAACCCGGACCAGGGGCTGGCCAACCTGCTGAGCAACTTCACCGACGCCAAAGCCGCCGGCCGGGAGACCGTCGGCGGCAAGGAGACCGTCCGGGTCACCGGTGAGGTTCCCGCCGACGCGGTGAACAAGCTGGCCCCGCAGCTCAAGGCGACCACACCGGTTCCGGCCACCGTCTGGATCGAAGAGGACGGCGACCACAACCTGGTTCAGGCGCAGCTGGAACGGAGCCCCGGAAACACCATCGAGATGACCCTGTCGAACTGGAATGTGCCGGTCACCGTCGAGAAGCCGGCCGGGGCGTGACCGGCGTCGAGATGCGGACGAACCGCGGCCTGGCGATCGGCGCCGGCAGCCTGGCGGTGTTGTTGGGTGCCCTCGACACCTACGTGGTGGTCACCATCATGCGGGACATCATGGCCGCCCCGCCGGCCGGTGTGGGCATCCCGATCAACCAGATCCAGAAGCTCACCCCGATCCTCACCTGCTACCTGCTCGGCTACATCGCGGCGATGCCGCTGCTGGGCCGGGCCTCGGACCGGTTCGGTCGCAAACTGCTGCTGCAGGTGAGCCTGGGTACGTTCGCGATCGGATCGGTGGTGACCGCGCTCTCGACCGACCTGGAGACGCTGGTGGTCGGCCGCACCATCCAGGGCACCGCAGCCGGGGCGCTGCTGCCGGTGACCTTCGCCCTCGGCGCCGACCTGTGGTCGGAGCGCAATCGGGCGGCTGTGCTCGGATGGATCGCCGGCGCACAGGAGCTGGGCAGCGTGCTGGGCCCGCTGTACGGGATCTTCGTCGTCTGGGCGCTGGTCGGCTGGCGGGACGGATCCGCCTGGCGGGACATCTTCTGGATCAACGTGCCGCTCACGGTGCTGGCGATGGTGTTGATCCACTTCAGCCTGCCCGCCCGGTCCACGGACGGACCGAGGGAACGCGTCGACGTGGTCGGCGGGCTGCTGCTGGCCGTCATTCTGGGCTTGTTGACGATGGGGTTGTACAACCCCGACCCGAACGCCAAGCAGGCGCTGCCGGACAACGGCCCGGTGCTGCTGCTGCTCGCGGCGGTCGCGCTGGCCGGTTTCGCGGCTTGGGAGACCTTCTCCCGGACCAAGCTGATCGACCCGGCCGGGGCCCGGTTCGGGCCGTTCCTGGCCGCGCTCGGGTCGTCGCTGTGCGCCGGGGCCGCGCTGATGGTCACCCTAGTCGACGTCGAGTTGTTCGGCCAGGGCGTGCTGCACATGAGCCAGAACGAGGCGGCCATGCTGCTGCTGCGGTTCCTGGTCGCGCTTCCGGTCGGCGCGGTCGTCGGCGGTGCGGTGGCGACCAGGGTCGGCGATCGGCTGGTGACCTTCGTCGGGCTGCTGATCGCCGCCTACGGGTACTGGCTGATCCGGGAATGGCCGGTGGACCTGCTCGCCTACCACCACCACGTCTTCGGGTTGTCACTGCCGGCGCTGGATACCGACCAGTTGCTGGCCGGTATCGGGCTCGGCCTGGTGATCGGCCCACTCACCTCCGCGGTGATGCGGGTGGTGCCGGCCCGGGAGCACGGCAGCGCCGCGTCCGGCGTGGTGGTGGCCCGGATGACCGGGATGCTGATCGGGCTGGCCGCGCTCTCCGCGTGGGGGCTGTACCGGTTCAACCAGATCCTGGCCGGTCTGCCCAAGCCGAAGAGCCAGGACCTGATCGCGATCGGCGAAGCGCTGGCGGAGAACTCCCGTCAGGCGCTGTCGATGATGTACGGCGAGATCTTCGGCATCACCGCGATCATCTGCGTGGTCGGTGCGGTGCTCGGCCTGTTCATCGGCAGCAACAAGATCCGGGTCGGGCAGCCGGAGTCGCGGCCGGACGAGCTCGACACCGTCGCGATCCCGCTCTGACGTCCGGCGCTAACCCGGCACCAGGCTGACCAGCAGGTCCGGTCCGATCCGCTGCACGTCGTCGAAGCGCCAGCGCAGCGCCCCGGCGATGTTCGGCACGCCGACGTCGTCGACCGCGGTGACCGGCCCGCCGAGCAGGATCGGCGCCACGTAGGCCACGATCCGGTCGACCAGCCCGGCCCGCAGGAACGCACCCGCCAGCGTCGGGCCGCCCTCGAGCAGCACGTCGGTGCGGTCCGACAACGCGCGCAGCACCTCGGCCGGGTCG
>NZ_JBYCLB010000104.1:0-4837 GCF_057473705.1 Mycobacterium sp. TH-M15
CGGGGTGGACGGCGGCGACGGGGGTGCCGGCGGGTGGTTGATGGGCATCGGCGGCACCGGCGGCGCCGGCGGCGCCGGGGTTGCCGGCCTCGCCGGCGGCACCGGCGGCGCCGGTGGCATCGGCGGTGACGCGCCCGGTGTGTTGTTCGGTGTCGGCGGCACCCGAGGTGCCGGCGGCGACGGGGCCGTCGATGCTGCCGGTGGCGCCGGCGGCGACGGGGGCGCGGGCACCGGGGCATTCGACAGCGGCGGGAACGGTGGCGATGCCGGGGAGAGCGGGGTGGGCAGCACCGGCCTGCCCGCCCTCGGCGGAGCCGGCGGCAACGGCGGTCTGCTGGGCAGCCACGGCGCGGTCGGTGACGCCGACACGCTGACCGGGGTCGACACCGGCACCGGAGGACTCTCCACCACCGGAACCTGGTTCACCGACAGCGCCGGAAAGGTGGTCATCCTGCACGGGCTCAACGAGGTGTACAAGATAGCGCCGTTCGAGCCGGCCGCCGACGGATTCGGCGACAGCGACGCGGCGTTCCTGGCTGCCAACGGATTCAACGCGGTGCGGCTGGGCATCATCTGGGAGGCGGTGGAGCCCGAGCCCGGAGTCTTCAACGACGCCTACCTGGCCTCGATCGCCCAGACCGTGCAGACCCTGGCAGAGCACCACATCTACGTCATCCTCGACATGCACCAAGACTCCTACGCCAGCGCGTTCCAGGGCGAGGGCGCCCCGGCGTGGGCGGTGCAGACCGGCGGCGCGCCCAACATCAACTTCGGCTGGTCGGACAACTACTTCCTCGATCCCGCGGAGAATCACGCCTGGGATGCGTTCTGGTCGAACGCCGACGCCCCCAACGGGTCCGGGCTGGAGAACGACTACGCGCAGATGTGGGAACACGTCGCCAACTACTTCAAGGGCAACCCGGATGTGGCCGGCTTCGAGATCATGAACGAACCGGGCGCCGGCTCGATGGAGATCCCGACGGCGCTCGGCGACCCGCACTTCGGCGCGCAGGAGCTGACCCCCTTCTACGACCAGGTGGCGTCGGCGATCAGGGCGGTCGACCCGAACACGCCGGTGCTTTTCGAGCCGACCACCGTCACCGAGGAGGGGCTGTTCCCCACCAGCCTGGGCACGGTGGATCAACCGCACACGGTCTTCGCGTTCCACAACTACTGCGACCCACTCGGCATCCAGATCCCCTGCGGATTCACCAGCGACCTCTTCGCAAGCCGCGCCGAGGCGTATGCGACCGCGCACGACATCCCGGATTTGATGGACGAGTTCGGCGTGCCGCCGGCCGACCCGATGAAGTCCGCCGACCACACCGAGACGGGCTGGATGGAGTGGGCCTTCACCGGCCAGGGCGACATAACCGGTAGTCCGGCAACCGAGTGGCTGGTCCACAACCCCCACCTCCCGCCGACCGGCGACAACGTGAACACCGCGCATCTGGAGATCCTCGCCGAGCCGTACCCGCAGTCGATCGCCGGCACGCCGGAATCCTGGTCGTTCGACGACCACACCTTCCAGCTGAGCTACTCCACCGAGATGGCCTCCGGGCTGGCCCACTTCCCGGCCGGCTCGCAGACCGACATTGCGGTGCCGCAGATCCAGTACCCGGACGGCTACCAGGTCGACGTCACCGGCGGGCAGGTGGTCTCCGCTCCCAACGCCCCGGAGCTGGTCATCGCTTCGGACGGCGATGCGGATACCGTCACCGTCGTGGTGACCCCGGCCGGGCCGGCCTCGTGAGCCGGTCGGGGCGCATCATCCGCCGAGATAGCCCCGCAGCGCCTCGGCCACCGCGGTGATCTGGGTGACCGGAACCCGCTCGTCGGCCCGGTGCGCCAGGCTCGGATCGCCGGGGCCGTAGTTCACCGCCGGCACCCCGCGGGCGGCCAGCCGGGCGACGTCGGTCCAGCCGTACTTGGCGCGCACCTGCCCGCCGGCCGCGTCGACCAGCGCCCTGGCGGCCGGCCGCGACAGCCCGGGCAGCGCGCCGGCGGCGGCGTCGGTCTGCTCGATCGTCACGTCCAGCCCGGCGAACACCTGGCGCACGTGCGCCAGCGCCTCGGTCACCGACCGGTCCGGGGCGAACCGGTAGTTGACGGTCACCGACGCCGCGTCCGGGATGACGTTGCCGGCCACCCCGCCGTCGACGCGGACCGCGGAGAGCCCCTCGCGGTAGACGCAGCCGTCGATCTCGACGTCGCGCGACGCGTAGCCCGCCAGCCGGTCGAGCACCGGCGCCAGTTTGTGGATGGCGTTCTCGCCCATCCAAGCCCGGGCCGAGTGCGCCCGGACTCCGGTGGCGCGCACCACCACCCGCAGCGTGCCCTGACAGCCCGCCTCGATGTAGCCGCCGGTCGGCTCGCCGAGCACCGCCAGGTCGGCGTCCAGCCACGCCGGCAGCTCGCGCTCGATGCGGCCCAGGCCGTTGGCGGTCGCCTCGATCTCCTCGCAGTCGTAGCACACCAGCGTCAGGTCATGCGCGGGTTCGACGACGGTGGCGGCCAGGTGCAGGAAGACCGCCAGCCCGGACTTCATGTCGACGGTGCCGCAGCCGTGCAGCAGATCGCCGTCAGCTCCGACCGAGCGGCGGCTGGGCAGGTTGTCGGCCGCCGGGACGGTGTCCAGGTGACCGGCGAGCAGCACCCGCGACGGCCGGCCCAACCGGGTGCGGGCCAGCACCGCGTCGCCGTTGCGGACGACCTCGAATCCGCCGGTCTGGGCCCGCAGCGCGGCTTCCACCGCGTCGGCGATGCGCGCCTCGTGCCGGGATTCGCTGGGGATGTCGACCAGCGCCGCGGTCAGGGCGATCGGGTCGCCACGCAGGTCCAACACGCAGCCCAGCCTAGCGGGGACGGTAGCCTGACCGGCGTGACTGGAGCATCGGGTATCGGGGTAGCGACGCTGGCGGCCGACGGGTCGGTGCTCGACACCTGGTTTCCGGCACCGGAACTGACCGACGGCGGCGACGCCGGGACCAGCCGGCTCTCGAGTGCCGACGCGCCCGCGGAGCTGGCCGCGCTGGCCGGCCGTGACGAGGACCGCGGCACCGAGACGGTGGTGGTGCGCACCGTGATCGGCGCGCTGGCGGGCAAGGCCGCCGACGCCTACGACGCCTACCTGCGGCTGCACCTGCTGTCGCACCGGCTGATCGCCCCGCACGGGCTGAACGCCGACGGGTTGTTCGGGGTGCTGACCAACGTGGTCTGGACCAACCACGGGCCGTGCGCGGTGGACGGCTTCGAGACGGTGCGCGCCCGGTTGCGCCGCCGCGGGCCGGTGACCGTCTACGGGGTGGACAAGTTCCCGCGGATGGTCGACTACGTGCTGCCGTCCGGGGTGCGCATCGCCGACGCGGACCGGGTACGCCTCGGCGCCCACCTGGCATCCGGCACCACCGTGATGCACGAGGGATTCGTCAACTTCAACGCCGGCACCCTGGGCGCCTCGATGATCGAGGGCCGCGTCTCGGCGGGGGTGGTGGTCGGCGACGGCTCCGACGTCGGCGGCGGCGCGTCGATCATGGGCACCCTCTCCGGCGGTGGGACACAAGTGATCTCGCTCGGCAAGCACTGCCTACTCGGGGCGAATTCCGGGCTGGGCATCCCGCTCGGTGACGACTGCGTGGTCGAAGCCGGCCTCTACGTCACCGCCGGCACCAAGGTCGTCATGCCCGACCGGTCGGCGGTCAGAGCCCGGGAGCTGGCCGGCCGCAGCAACCTGCTGTTCCGGCGCAACTCGGTGACCGGGGCGGTCGAGGTGGTGGCCCGGGACGGTCGGGGTATCGCGCTCAACGAGGACCTGCACGCCAACTGAGCGCGTCCGCTCAGAGCCCGGACTCGCTGATCTTGGTGCTCTCCTTGCCGAGGATCTTGCAGTAGACGTCCACCGCGCCGCGGGTCAGGGTGATCTGCCCGTTGGCGGCTTCCTTGCCGTCGTTGCGGTCCGTCAGCATCTTGCCGATCACCTCATCCCGCTTGGCCTCGTCCATGGCCTTGAACTGTTTGCAGGTGGTGTCGCCGCCCTTGTTGGTGGCCTTGTCGATCACCGAGCAGCCGCCCAGCAGCAGCGCCACGCAGGCCAAGCCGGCGACGATGGCGTGGCTGAGTCGCTTCATCGGAGAGTCCCTTCTGCCGTCGCGCCGCCCGGGGCCGACGCCGCGGTCAGCAGGGAGCTTACGTCAGCAGCTCCTTTTTCAGGACCTTGCCCATCGCGTTGCGTGGCAGCGCGTCGACCACCCGCACCTCGCGCGGGCGTTTGTGCGCGGAGAGTTGTTGCCCGACATAGTCGATCAGCGTCTCCGGCCGGGCCGCGATGTCGTCGGAGCCGACGACGAACGCGACGATCCGCTGGCCCAGGTCGTCGTCCGGCAGCCCGACGACGGCCGCCTCGGCGACTCCCGGATGCCCGAGCAGCGCCGTCTCGATCTCGCCGGCGCCGACCCGGAAGCCGCCGGTCTTGATCAGGTCCACCGACTCGCGGCCGACGATGCGATGCATGGCGTCGCCGTCGACCACCGCCACGTCGCCGGTGCGGTACCAGCCGTCCGCGTCGAACGCGTCGGCGGTGGCGTCCGGCCGGTTCAGATAGCCGTTGAACAGCGTCGGTCCGCGGACCTGCAGTCGACCGATGGTCTCGCCGTCGTGCGGCACCGGCGAGCCGTCTTCGTGCACCAGCCGGGTCTGCACCCCGGCCAGCGGCAGCCCCACCCAGCCGGGCCGGCGCTCACCGCCGGCCCGGGTGCTCACGGTGATCAGCGATTCCGTACAGCCGGAACCCACCCCCGGCGGGTGGCCGGTGAGCTCGGCCAGCCGGGCGAAGACCGGC
>NZ_JBYCLB010000105.1:0-6988 GCF_057473705.1 Mycobacterium sp. TH-M15
GATGGTCCGGGGCCACCCCGGAGCGCACCAGACCCCACGGGGTCGGCAGCATCTCCAGCATGTCGACGTGCACGTCGACCGCGTCGGGGGTGCTCGCAGCCAGCTTGAGCAGCGATGCGGCGGCGAAATAGCCGGATGGCCCGGAGCCGACGATCGCGACGTGGTAGGGGCGCATCCTCACAGCCTTCCGTTCGCGGTTACCCGCCGATGCTAAGCCCTCGGCCGCGAGCGGAATCGGCCGGTCGGCGTTGCCGAGGCGGCAACGGTAACGTTGACATGCGTGGAAACCGACCGTCAGTCCGACATCGCCGCCCTAGACGCCACCTTGACCACGGTGGAGCGGGTGATCGACGTCGATGGGCTGCGCAGCCGGATCGACAAACTCGAACACCAGGCGGCCGACCCGAACCTCTGGGACGACCAGGCCAACGCTCAGAAGGTGACCAGTGAGCTCTCCCACGCCCAGGGTGAGCTGCGCCGCGTCGAGGCGCTGCGCCGTCGCCTCGACGACCTGCCGGTGCTCTACGAGCTGGCCGGCGAGGAGGAAGCGGCCGACTCGGCTGTCGAAGCCCTCGCCGAGGCCGACGCCGAGCTGACCGCGCTGCACGCCGACATCGAGGCGATGGAGGTGCGCACCCTGCTCTCCGGCGAGTACGACGAGCGTGAGGCGCTGATCACCATCCGCTCCGGGGCCGGCGGGGTGGACGCCGCCGACTGGGCCGAGATGCTGATGCGGATGTACATCCGCTGGGCCGAGCAGCACGACTACGGCGTCGAGGTGTTCGACACCTCCTACGCCGAGGAGGCCGGGATCAAGAGCGCCACCTTCGCGGTGCATGCGCCGTTCGCCTACGGCACCCTCTCGGTGGAGCAGGGCACCCACCGGCTGGTGCGGATCAGCCCGTTCGACAACCAGAGCCGACGGCAGACGTCGTTCGCCGAGGTGGAGGTGCTGCCGGTGGTGGAGACCACCGATCACATCGACATCCCGGACGGTGACGTGCGGGTCGACGTCTACCGCTCCAGCGGCCCGGGCGGCCAGTCGGTGAACACCACCGATTCGGCGGTCCGGCTCACCCACGTTCCCACCGGCATCGTCGTCACTTGCCAGAACGAGAAGTCGCAGCTGCAGAACAAGGTGTCGGCGATGCGGGTGTTGCAGGCAAAGCTGTTGGAGCGCAAGCGGTTGGAGGAGCGCGCCGAGCTAGACGCACTCAAAGGCGAGGGCGGCAGCTCGTGGGGGAACCAGATGCGCTCCTACGTGCTGCACCCGTACCAGATGGTCAAGGACCTGCGCACCGAATTCGAGGTCGGCAACCCGGCGGCGGTGCTCGACGGCGACATCGACGGCTTCCTGGAGGCCGGAATCCGGTGGCGCAACAGCAAAGATGACTGACGTCGCCGCGTTCTCGGCCAGCCCCGCACCGGTGTGGCATGACTTCTGGCACGGCGAGGTCGGCGAGTGGATCATCAGCCGGGGCCTGCGGATCGTCATGCTGCTGATCGGGGCGGTGCTGACGGCCCGATTCATCACCTGGGCGACGCGGCAGGTCACCTCGCGGCTGGAGGCTGGCTTCCGCACCGGTGATGCGCTGGTGCGCACCGAGGCATCCAAGCACCGCCAGGCGGTCGCTTCGGTGATCTCCTGGGGGCTGGTCGTGCTGGTCGGCGTGGTGGTGGTCGTCGAGATCACCGACATCGTCGACGTCCCGGTCGGTTCGCTGGTGGGGCCGGCCGCCGTGCTCGGTGGCGCATTGGGCTTCGGCGCCCAGAAACTGGTCCAGGATCTGCTGAGCGGGTTTTTCATCATCGCCGAGAAGCAGTACGGCTTCGGCGATCTGGTCCAGCTGAGCATGGCCGGTGCGCTGACCGAGGCGTTGGGCACCGTCGAAGAGGTGACGCTGCGGGTGACCAAGCTGCGCACCGCCGACGGCGAGGTCTTCACCGTGCCGAACGGCAACATCGTCCGGTCGTTGAACCTGTCCAAGGACTGGGCGCGCGCGGTCGTCGACATCCCGGTGCCGACCACCGCCGACTTCGGTCAGGTCAACGAGGTGCTGCACCAGATCTGCCAGCACGCGATGGACGACGCGCCGCTGCGGGATCTGCTGCTGGATCGGCCGTCGCTGATGGGGGTGGAGCGCATCGAGGTCGGCGTGGTCAGCCTGCGGATGGTGGCCCGCACGCTGCCCGGCAAGCAGTTCGAGGTGGGCCGGCTGCTGCGGGCCCGGGTGGTCCGCGCCCTCGCCCGGGTCGGTGTGGTCACCGCGGGCGAGGCGTCCCCGAGCGTCGCGACCATCGCCCACCCGGCGGTCGCCGACGAGGCCGGGGAGGCCGCCGAACAAGACGCCGCCGGGGAGGGACCGGTGCAGAGCCGGTGAGCCCCGACCCCAACCCAGCCACCACCAAGGACGCCGTACGCCGCTTCCCGGGGTATCTGTTCGGCGGTCGGGTGCGCACCTCCACCCTGGCGCTGATCGTGGCGTTCGCGCTGGCCTGGTGGGCCTATGACACCTACCAGCCGGAGCCGGCACCGCGGTCGACGCCGCAGGTGGTGCCGCCGGGTTTCGTTCCCGACCCCAACTACACCTGGGTACCGCGCACCCGGGTGTGGCAACCGCCGGCGCAGGTGCCGGAGCAGACCGTCCCGACGACCACCGCCCCGGTAACCACCACCCCGGCGACCGGCGCCGAGACGACCGCCACCGCACCGACGTCCAGCGTCGCGCCGGATGAGCCCGGATCCAACGAGCCGCCGACCCCCGGGGCACCGCCGACCCCCGGGGCACCGCCGACCCCCGGGGCGCCGCCGACGCCCGGGGCACCGCCGACACCGCCGTCGCATCCGCCGGCGCCGCCGACCATCACCACGCCGCCGCCTCCGCCCTGACCCGGCGGCCCGCGGCACACGGCTACACTGGCGTGCCGTGATGATCACGCTGGATCGGGTCAGCAAGCAGTACAAATCGTCGGGACGGCCAGCGCTGGACGACGTCAGCGTCAAGGTCGACAAGGGCGAGTTCGTCTTCCTGATCGGGCCGTCCGGCTCGGGAAAATCGACGTTCATGCGGCTGCTGCTCGCCGCGGAGTCGCCGACCAGCGGCGATATCCAGGTGTCGAAGTTCCACGTCAACAAGCTGCCCGGCCGGCACATCCCGGACCTGCGCCAGGTGCTCGGCTGCGTGTTCCAGGATTTCCGACTGCTGCAGCAGAAGACCGTCTTCGGCAACGTGGCGTTCGCCCTGGAGGTGATCGGCAAGAAGCCCGAGACGATCAACCGGGTGGTTCCCGACGTGCTGGAGATGGTCGGCCTCTCCGGCAAGGCCAACCGGATGCCCGGCGAACTCTCCGGCGGCGAGCAGCAGCGGGTGGCGATCGCCCGGGCGTTCGTGAACCGGCCGCTGGTGCTGCTCGCCGACGAGCCCACCGGAAACCTCGATCCGGACACCAGCGGGGGAATCATGGATCTGCTGGAACGGATCAACCGCACCGGGACGACGGTGCTGATGGCCACCCACGACCATCACATCGTGGACTCGATGCGGCAGCGGGTGGTCGAGCTGTCGCTGGGCAGACTGGTCCGCGACGAACAGCGCGGTGCCTACGGAATGGATCGTTGAGTGCGTTTCGAGTTCCTGCTCAACGAGGTCCTGACCGGCCTGCGGCGCAACGTCACCATGACGGTGGCGATGATCCTGACCACGGCCATCTCCATCGGCCTGTTCGGCGGCGGGCTGCTGGTGGTGCGGCTGACCGACCAGTCCCGGCACATCTACCTGGACCGGGTCGAGTCGCAGGTGTTCTTGAACCAGGACATCTCCGTGCCCGACCCGAATTGCGAGGCCGACGCCTGCAAGGCGTTGCGCGAACTGATCGAGAAGCGCGACGACGTCAAGTCGGTGCGCTTCCTCAGCCAGGCCGACGCCTACGCCGACGCGATCCGCAAGTTCCCGGAATACAAGGACGTCGCCGACCCGGACACGTTCGCGCCGTCGTTCGTGGTCAAGCTGGAGGACCCCGAGCACAGCGAGGCTTTCGACGCCGCATTGACGGACCAGCCCGGCGTGCTCAAGGTGGAGAACCAGAAGAAACTGGTCGACCGGTTGTTCGCGATCTTCGACGACGTACGCAATGCGGCGTTCGCCGTCGCGCTGGTCCAGGCGGTGGCGGCTGTCTTGTTGATCGCCAACATGGTTCAGGTCGCCGCCTACACCCGGCGCACCGAGATCAGCATCATGCGGCTGGTCGGCGCCAGCCGCTGGTACACCCAGCTGCCGTTCCTGCTGGAAGCGGTGGTGGCGGCCACCATCGGTGTGGCGCTTGCTGTGATCGGGCTGATCGTCGTCCGAGCGCTGTTCCTGGACAGCGCGCTCAACCAGTTCTACCAGGCTCACCTGCTCGCGATGATCGACTATCGCGACGTGCTCTACATAGCCCCGATCCTGTTGCTGCTCGGCGTGGCGATGTCCGCCCTGACCGCCTATGCGACACTACGCCTGTACGTGCGACGGTAGCGGTGGCCAAGAAAGCGGGCGCGGGGAAGCGCGGTGACACGCGGCCCGCTAAGCAGGTGATCGCCACCAATCGCAAAGCCAAGCACAACTATTCGATCCTGGAGGTGTTCGAGGTCGGGGTCGCGCTGGTCGGCACCGAGGTGAAAAGCCTGCGCTCCGGTCAGGCGTCGCTGGTCGACGCGTTCGCCACCATCGACGACGGCGAGGTGTGGCTGCGCAATATGCACATCCCGGAGTACCACCACGGCACCTGGACCAACCACGCCCCGCGGCGCAACCGGAAACTGCTGCTGCACCGTCGCCAGATCGACACCCTGGTGGGCAAGCTCCGCGACGGCAACCTCACCTTGGTCCCGCTGTCGGTCTACTTCACCGCCGGCAAGGTCAAAGTCGAGTTGGCGCTGGCCCGAGGCAAGCAGGCCCACGACAAGCGCCAAGACCTCGCCCGCCGGGACGCCCAGCGGGAGATGACCCGCGCGCTGGGCCGACGAGCCAAGGGCATGACCTGATCGGCCCGGTCTGCGCACTGCTGTCGGCGGTCGGCTTCGGGGTGAGCGACTTCGCCGGCGGGATCGCCGCACGGCGGGTGCCGGCGCTGCGGGTGGTGCTGGTCTCCTACCCGGTGTCGATGGTGCTGCTGTCAGCGCTGGCGGTGCTGGTGGGCGGGCCGATCCTGCCGGGCGCGGTCGGCTGGGGGTGCGCCTGCGGGGTCGTCCTGGCGCTGGGCGGGTGGTGGTTCTACGCGGCGCTGGGCTCCGGCCCCATCTCGGTGGTGTCGCCGCTCGCCGCGGTGCTGACCGCCGCGGTGCCGGTCGGGGTCGGGCTGGCCATGGGGGAGCGGCCCAGTGCGGTCGCGTCGATCGGTGTGCTGCTGGCGCTGGCGTCGGTGGTCCTGGTGAGTCGGGAGGCCACCGACGAGGACGTCCGGCCGCACCGGTTCACCGCGAAGGTGGCCTGGCTGACGATCGGGGCGGGCCTGTCGTTCGGGCTGAACTTCGTGTTCATCGCCCAGGCGCCGACCGAGTCCCGGTTGTGGCCGCTGATGTTCGCCCGGACGGTGGCCGCGGTGCTCGTGGTCGCCGTCTCCGCCGCGGCCGGTGGCCTCGGGCTGCCAGCCGGCCCGCCGATGAAGCTGGCCGTGGCGGCCGCCCTGCTGGACGTCGGCGGCAACGTCGCCATGCTGTTCGCCCTGTGGAATGCGCCGCTGTCGCTGGCGAGCGTGCTGATCTCGCTCTTCCCGGCGGTCACCGTGCTGCTGGCCATCGTGGTACTGCGCGAACGGACCCACCCCGGGCAGGTCATCGGCATGGCGCTGGCGGCGACGTCGGTGGCGATGATCGTCGGCGGGTGAACAACGCTGGTTGCCGTCTCCGGTGCCGGGTATCATGAGAGGTCCGCCGAAAGTCGGCGGCACTACCCGAATGAGAAAGACAGGGGGCTGAACGGTTTCGACTTCGAGCGTCGAATCAAGGGAAGCGTGCCGGTGCAGGCAAGAGACCACCGTAAGCGTCGTTGCAACCAATTAAGCGCCGACTCTGTTCAGCGCGACTACGCCCTCGCTGCCTAAGCGACGGCGGGTCTGTCAGACCGGGCTCTCCCTCGACCCGGACCCTGGCATCAGCTAGAGGGATCACCGATGCGTTCGGTCGCGGGGCGTATCGGGACACCAACAGCGACTGGGACCGTCATCCCGGCTGGTTCGTGTGACCGGGAGGTTCGAGTAGAGGCATAGCGAACTGCGCACGGAGAAGCCTTGAGGGAACGCCGTAGGACCCGGGTTCGATTCCCGGCAGCTCCACCCGAGACGGCCCTGACCTGCGACGCCAGGTCAGGGCCGCACCCTTGAGCCGGTACCCGTCGGCGATCGGCCGCTCGACCGTCTGCTGCAGCAGCGTCACCGGATCGTGGAATCTGCGTTGTCTATGCCGCTTTTCCTCATCGTCATCAGCAAAACGCCAGGTGAAACGTGCGATCGAGGATAGGGGTGTTGTTTGAGACGGCTGAGGTAGGCCGTACTAGTGGGCCTGCTGGTGATTCCAGTCCTGACGCCTGACTGCGACGGCACCGGCTCCAGCCAGATTCCCCGCGAATCGGCGACATTTCTGCCGCGGATCGGCGAAATAGATCTCGCGACTCGGCGATGCACGCCTCGCGAATCGGCGACATCTGGGTATGCTGTCGCCGTGAATGTGCGGCCCCATGTCGCCCGAAACCTACGTCCGAGGGTTGAAGAGGCCCTGGCCGACACGCGGATCGTTGTCGTTCAGGGCGCGCGACAGGTTGGCAAGTCCACCCTGGCGGCCGAGATCACACGCCACCGTGGGCGATTCGTCACCCTCGACGACGACGTGACCCGAACGGCAGCGGCCACAGATCACCACAGTTTCGTTCGCCAGTTTCCCGACGGACTACTCACGATCGACGAAGTGCAACGGGTCCCAGAACTGGTCCTTGCGCTCAAGACCACCGTTGAC
>NZ_JBYCLB010000106.1:0-2162 GCF_057473705.1 Mycobacterium sp. TH-M15
GGCGACGATCGCCAGGTTGACGAGTTGACGGACGCTCAGCTTGCGATCCAGCAGCCGGTCCAGCTCGTCCAGCAGTGTCTTCGGCGTGCTCATCGGATGCTCCCGAGGATCGGCTGAGACTCGAGGATGCCTTCCTCGCTGGGTGCCTGGCCCGCACCGAATACCCGCTTCATCTGCTTCTCCCGCAGGTCGAGGTGCGCGTGCGCGGGAACGTCGTAGCCGTACCGCTGTTGGGCTTCTCGCGGCGTGGTGGTGGCCGGAGTCGTCGGCGGGATCGACCGCAGCACCCGGGTGCCGATCGGCAGGGTCGTCGGGGAGATCAACCGCAACAGGATCAGCTGCACCCGGGTGCTCAGGCTGAGCAGCGCGAACGCGGCACTCAGCGGCGGCACGATCAGCACGTCAAGCAGCCGGGAGGTGCTGACGCCGCCCATCTTGCGCATCCAGCGCGGCATCGTTGCCAGGGTGCCGAAGCGCAGGAATCCGGTGACGATCAGGGATGCCGGCCACAGGAGCCGCGGCAGTGACGGCGGCAGGATCACTTCGGCGTGCAGCAGGTGTTGCATCGCGCGCTCGGCGATGTCGGAGCGGAGCAGCTGAGGCCGCATCTGCTCGAAGTACTCGCGAATGCCCTGCCGGGTGCACGGCACGTCGGCCGGATCGAGGGTCTGCAGTTCGGCCGCGCGGGCGCACTCGGCCCAGTACCGCGTCTCCTCGTCGGCGGAGAGCCGGCCGGGACCGAATTTCTCGTAGGCATACAGGATCGAGTGCCAGGCGGTGAGATGGATCCACAGTTGGGAAGCCGGGTCGTTGGCGTCGTAGCGGTTGCCGGTCACCGGGTCGATCCCGACCGCCTTGGAGTGGACCTTGACCAGCACGTCGGCAGCCTCCGCGGTGGAGCGGCTGTCGCCGAACGCCACCAGGGCGAAGTAGCGCAGGGTGCGGTCGTAGCGGGTCCGCGGCCGGTCGTAGATCGCTTGCGTCTGGTCGACCGAGGCGACCAGCGCCGGGTCCAGTTCTTCGATGACCACAGAACGTTGGAACCCGATGGACAGCGAGGTCGGGTAGCTCCACACCTTCCACGTCACCGAGTCGGGGCCGAAGAACCCGTAGTCCTCGGCGGGTTCGGCGTCGGGTAGGGACAGCCATTCGCGCAGCGTGCTCATGTGGTCACCTTTCAACAATTCCTACAGTATGAAGGATTTTGCCTTTCGGCGGTTCGCCTCGTCAAGGGGTGCCGGCGGCGGGGCACAATGATCAGGTGACAGCGTCTGCGTCGGGCCGGGTCAAGGTGCTGCTGCTGGGCTGCACCGGGTCGATCGGCACCCAGGCGCTGCAGGTGGTCGCCGCCAACCCGGACCGCTTCGAGGTGGTCGGCCTGGCCGCCGGCGGCGGGCGCGCCGACCTGCTGGCCCGTCAGCGCGCCGAGACCGGCACCGGCAACGTCGCCGTCGCCGACGAACGGGTCGCCGAGGCGCTCGACGCCCCCTACCGCGGCGCCGACGGCGTCGTCCGGCTGGTGGAAGAGACCGAGGCCGACGTCGTGCTCAACGCGCTGGTCGGCGCGCTGGGCCTGCGGCCCACCCTGGCCGCGCTGGCGTCCGGCGCCCGGCTGGCGCTGGCCAACAAGGAATCGTTGGTCGCCGGTGGGCCGCTGGTGCTCAAGGCGGCCCGGCCCGGCCAGATCGTGCCGGTGGACTCCGAACACTCGGCACTGGCGCAGTGCCTGCGTTGCGGCGCCGCCGGCGAGGTGGCCAGGCTGGTGCTGACCGCCTCCGGCGGGCCGTTCCGCGGCTGGAGCGCCGCCGACCTGGCGGGCGTCACCCCGGAGCAGGCCGGCGCGCACCCGACCTGGTCGATGGGGCCGATGAACACGCTGAACTCGGCGTCGCTGGTGAACAAGGGGCTGGAGCTGATCGAGACCCACCTGCTTTTCGGGGTGCCCTACCCGCGGATCGACGTCGTGGTGCATCCGCAGTCGATCGTGCATTCGATGGTCACCTTCGTGGACGGCTCGACGATCGCCCAGGCCAGCCCGCCGGACATGCGCCTGCCGATCGCGCTGGCGTTGGGCTGGCCGGAGCGGCTGCCCGGCGCGGCGGCGGCATGCGATTTCAGCACCGCGTCGACGTGGCAGTTCGAACCGCTGGACGCCGCGGTAT
>NZ_JBYCLB010000107.1:0-3409 GCF_057473705.1 Mycobacterium sp. TH-M15
CCGGTTGCGCGCCGATTCGGGATCAGACCCCACCGGCCGGGTCCGCCGCCGCGCTACCGGGAGATGCCCCGGTGGAGCCTGCTGGACCAGCTGCCCCGGTGGAGCCCGGTGGATCAATCCGACATCCCCCCGGCGGCCGAGGCGGCGGGGCGCCGCGTTCGGTCGGTCGAGTCGGTGCACACCACCCTGGTCGGTACCGGTGCGGCGCTGGGTTTCGCCGCGTTGATGCAGCTGATCGTCTACGGCCTGCTGCTGATCAACCGCGGCATGCTGCTCCATCCCGTCGTGGCCGGCGTGGCGGTCTGGCTGAGCCGACTGGCCAGCTTGGCTGCGCTGCTGGCGGTGATCGGCTGTGCGGCGGTGTTGACCCGCTGGCTGATCGCCCGGCGAGCCGCCGTATTCGCCCGCGAGCGGCAACCCGAGACCCGACCCAGCTGGGCGCTGTGGGCGGGTTGTCTGGTTCCGCTGGTCAACCTGTTCTGGGCGCCGGTATACCTCATCGAGCTGGCCGCCCGTGAAGGGCAGTCGGCGCGGCTGCGGAAGCCGATCGTGGTGTGGTGGCTGCTGTGGGTGGCGAGCACGCTGTTGTCGGCGTTCGCCACCGTGACCAGGTGGGCGCGGAGCGCCCAGGGCATCGCCAACAACACCGAGACGATGCTGCTGGGCTACCTGCTGGCGGTGATCACGGTGGTTGCCCTGGCACGGGTCGTGCGGGGCTTCGAACGCCGCGCGGTGGACCGGCCCGCGCATCACTGGGTGGTGGTGGCCGCCGACGGCGCCGGCTCGCCGGTCTCGGTGCGACAGCCCGACCCGGATGCAGCCTCGGAGGCGCTGCCCCGGCCGGCCGCAGACCCGACGCAGCGGCCGGACACGGCGGGGCAGCCGGGTGTGCTTGAGTCCGGGGACCGGGAACCGGCAGCATAGAGCCATGACGTCGGCCGACGAGGTACTGGCCGGACACCCCTTCGTCGTGGCCCACCGGGGGGCATCCGGTGCGCGTCCGGAGCACACCCTGGCCGCCTATGACCTGGCGCTGAGCGAGGGCGCCGACGGCGTCGAGTGCGACGTACGACTCACCCGGGACGGCCACCTGGTCTGCGTGCACGACCGCAGGGTCGACCGCACGTCCACCGGGTCCGGGGTGGTCAGCGACATGACCTTGGCGCAGCTGAGCCAGCTGGACTACGGCTCCTCGTCGGGCGCGTTGCCGGACACCGGCTTGCTGACGTTGGACGCGCTGCTCTCACTGGTGTTGGACTGGCACCGCCCGGTGAAGGTCTTCGTCGAGACCAAGCACCCGGTCCGCTACGGCGCGCTGGTGGAACGTGAGGTGCTCGCGCTGCTGAACCGGTTCGGGATCGCCAAGCCGGCGTCGGCGGCCCGGGCCCGCGCGGTGGTGATGTCGTTCTCGGCCGCCGCCGTCTGGCGGGTGCGCCGGGCGGCGCCGCTACTGCCGACGGTGTTGCTCGGAGCCGCCTCCCGGTATCTGCGCGGTGGCGCCGCCACCACCGTCGGCGCCACCGCGATCGGTCCGTCGATCGCGACGCTTCGCGATCATCCGCAGCTGGTGGATCTGGCTGCGGCTCAGGGTCGGTCGTTGTACTGCTGGACCGTCGATCGGTACGAGGACGTGCGCTTCTGCCGCGACATCGGCGTGGCGTGGATCGCCACCAACCATCCGGCCCGCACCAAGGCCTGGTTAGGCGACGGGCGGGCCGGCCGGGACTAGCGCGCCGCCGGCGATGCGTGGTGTGCCGGCTTCCGCCGACGGCGGGGTGGCGACCTCGCGGGCGATGAAGTTCTCCAGGTCGAACATGTTGTGGCCGGCCCGGTCGGCGACCCGCAGCAGGGTGGTCATCACCGCCACCTCTTCCACCTGCTCACGCAGGAACCACTGCATGAACTGCTCGCCCAGGTAGTCGCCTTCGTCGCGGGCGACGGTGGCCAGCCGGCCGACCTGGTCGGTGACCGTGCGCTCCGCGTCGAGCATCAGCGCTACCGCGTCTCGGGGCGCGTCGAACTGGTTACGCACCGGGCCGACACCGGGGATCTCGACGGGGATGTCGCGGTCGAGCAGGTACTGCACGAGCATCATCGCGTGATTGCGCTCTTCGGCCGCCTGGCGGTAGAAAAACCCTGCCAGCTGCGGCAAGTCCATTCCGTCGAAATAGACTGCGACCGCGGTGTATTGCTGCGCAGCGGTGAATTCGTTGTAGATCTGTTCCTGGATGAGCCCGTGGAATTTTGTTGTGGTGCTGTCCTTCTCGCTCATAAACGTAAGCGTACGCTCGACTATCGTGGCTGTCGCCGAAGGTAATGCTTACTCAGGCAAGGGTTTCCTAACAACGTTCAGGGTGGACGAGTAGTGGATTCCAACTCGTACCGGTAAACCACACGGGCTATTCCGCGTGTGCTGACGACTGTGATTACTCGAGGAGTTGCCGCGGCACCGGGCGATCGCCGCGCAGGGCCGAGAACAGCCGTCCGGCCGCCTCGTCGTCCCAGACCACGACATCGCCGGCGTCGGTGTCCTCGAACCCGCCGATCGGCACGGTCAGCTCGGTGGGGGCACCGCGCAGCGCCCAACCCAGCCGGGCCAGGTCCCACCCGTGGGTGCTCGGATCGACGGTGAGCGCACCGGCGACGGTGTGCGGGACGGCGTACCACCGCCAAGGATTGAGCCAGACGGGCGGGCTGGTGACGCGGTCGAGCAGCGCGGACAGGAAGAGTCGCTGGTGCGCTATCCGATCCAGGTCCGCGCGCGGGGTGGCGCGGCTGCGGACGTAGCCCAGCGCCGCCCGCCCGTCGAGGTGTTGGCAGCCGGCCGGCCGGATGATGTCGGCCAGCGGGTCGTCGACCGGATCGGTCAGGCAGATGGCGATTCCGCCGAGCGCGTCCACCACCGCGGCGAGGCCGCCGAAGCCCAGCTCGACGTAGTGATCCAGCCGGAGCCCGGTCGCCGTCTCGACCGTGCGGGCCACCAGCGGCGCTCCGCCCAGCGTCAACGCGGCGTTGATCTTGTCGGTGCCGTAGCCGGGGATCGGCAGATAGGAGTCGCGCGGGATCGACACCACCGTGGTGGGCGCCGCCCGCGACCCGACGCCCGGTAGGTGTACCAGCAGTACGGTGTCGGCGTGGCCCGGTCCGGCGTCGTCGCCGGTACCGAATCGCTGTTGCTCGGCGGCGGTGAGGTCGTCCCGCCGGTCGGAGCCGACCAGCAACCAGGTGGTGCCGCCGGCCGCGGGCGGTCGATCCGGGTAGCCGGTCAGCGCCGGCACCCGTCGCAGCGCGGTGTCGAACCACCCGCCGCCGGCGGCGCAACCGAGGATCGCGATCACCGTGAGCAGCGCCAGCCGGGTGCGGATCCGCCGGCGGGGCCGCGGTGCTCGGCGGGAAGCCGGCCGGCGAG
>NZ_JBYCLB010000108.1:0-4314 GCF_057473705.1 Mycobacterium sp. TH-M15
GGGTGCGCTGGGGCGATATCGTCGCCCGGGTCTTCGGCCGGATCGACCCGATCGCCGCCGGCGGCGAAGACTACCGGCGCAGCCTGACCAATGTCGACGTGTACCGCAGCCACACTCGATTTGGCGCGGTCGCGCCCGACGGCCGCTACCTGCTGCGCACCGCCGACGGCGAGGAGTTCACCGCCGCCCAGGTGGTGATCGCCGCCGGGGCGCGCGCGGTGATCCCGCCGGCGATCGCCGACAGCGGCATCGGCTACCACACCAGCGACGACGTCATGCGGATCGCCGAACTGCCGAAGCATCTGGTGATCGTCGGCGGCGGCTTCATCGGCGCCGAGTTCGCGCACATCTTCTCCGCGTTCGGCGTCCGGGTCACCCTGCTGGTCCGCGGCGGCACCCTGCTGCGGCACTGCGACGAGACGATCAGCGAGCGGTTCACCCGGATCGCGGCCGCGAAATGGGAGCTGCGCACCCACCGCAGCGTGGTCGGCGCCGAGCAGAGCCGGCGGGGTGTTGCCCTGCACCTCGACGACGGCTCCGAGCTGACGGCCGACGCGGTGCTGGTGGCGACCGGCCGGGTGCCCAACGGCGACCTGCTCGATGCCGAACAGGCCGGGGTGAAACTCGACGGTGGCCGGGTGCTGGTCGACGAATACCAGCGGACTTCGGCGCCAGGCGTTTTCGCGCTGGGCGACGTGTCGTCACGCTACGAGCTCAAGCACGTCGCCAACCACGAGGCCCGGGTGGTGCAGCACAACCTGCTCTGCGACTGGGACGACACCGACGCGATGGCGGTCACCGACCACCGCTACGTTCCGTTCGCGGTGTTCACCGATCCGCAGATCGCCACCGTCGGGCTGACCGAAAACGCCGCCATCGCAGCCGGATCGGATATCTCGGTCAAGGTCCAGGACTACCGCGACGTGGCCTACGGCTGGGCGATGGAGGACACCACCGGGCTGGTCAAGCTGATCGCCGAACGCGGCACCGGGCGGCTGCTCGGCGCGCACATCATGGGCTACCAGGCGTCGTCGATCATCCAGCCGCTGATCCAGGCGATGAGCTTCGGGCTCACCGCGCCGGCGATGGCCCGCGGGCAGTACTGGATTCACCCGGCGCTGCCGGAGGTCGTGGAGAACGCGCTGCTCGGGCTGGCCTGAGGCCGGTGTAAGGCGTTGGCGGAACAGTCTGCTACACGCCGGGCCGGTCTCACGGTCGACCGGTTTTCAGTAGTGGTACCGAGCCTTCAGAATCTTGACCTGCGCGTCGTCCGCCCGGTACACCAACCGGCGTTCGTCGTCGATCCGCCGGGACCAGTATCCCGACAGCTCCCCCTTGAGCGGTTCTGGCTTGCCGATCCCGGCGAACGGGTCGCGTTGAATCGCGCCGATGAGGCGGGCGATCCGGCGGGCGGTCTTACGGTCGGAGGCCAGCCAGAACAGGAAGTCCTCCCAGGCGTCGGGATCGAAGTGGATACTCCGCACTCACTCCTCGCCGCCCGCCAGCTCCCGCAGTTCGTCCATCGACGTGGTGAGTTCTTCGTGTCCGGCCCGGTCTCGGGCGACGGCTTCCATCAGTCGCCTGGCGTTCTCCGGAGAGCGCAGCAGGTAGACGGTCTCCTGCCACGAGTCGTAGTCGTCAGCGCTACAGCGGTGTCACGTACGCCGAGCTGATCCCGCCGTCGACCAGGAACGTCGACGCGGTGATGAACGAGGCGTCGTCGCTGACCAGAAACGCCACCGCGGCGGCGATCTCCTCCGGTTCGGCGAACCGGCCCAGCGGCACGTGCACCAGCCGGCGGGCCGCGCGTTCCGGGTCGGCGGCGAACAGCTCCTGCAGCAGCGGGGTGTTCACCGGGCCGGGGCAGAGCGCATTGACCCGGATGCCCTGCCGGGCGTACTGCACCCCGAGCTCCCGGGACATCGCCAGCACTCCGCCCTTGGACGCGGTGTAGGAGATCTGCGAGGTCGCCGAGCCCACCACCGCCACGAACGACGCCGTGTTGACGATCGACCCGCGACCGGCGGGCACCATGTGCCGCAGCGCCGCGCGACAGCACAGATACACCGATTTCAAGTTGACGTCCTGCACCCGCTGCCAGGCCGACAACTCGGTCTGCTCGATCAGGTCGTCCTCCGGCGGGGAGATGCCGGCGTTGTTGAACGCGATGTCCACCGAGCCGTAGGTGTCGGCGGCGGTGTCGAACAGCGTGTCGACGTCGGCCTGCGCCGAGACGTCCACCGGCACGAACAACCCGTCGAGCTCGTCGGCGACCTCCACCCCGGCCGCCGGGTCGACGTCGCCGATCACGATGGTGGCGCCCTCGGCGCGCATCCGCCGGGCGGTGGCCAGCCCGATGCCGCCGCCGCCGCCGGTGATCACCGCCACCCGTCCGGCGAGACGCTGGGTCAGATCTGTCACTGGGCCTCCTCGACGGCGAAGAACACGTTCTTGGTCTCGGTGAACGCCAGCGGCGCGTCCGGGCCGAGCTCGCGCCCGAGCCCGGACCGCTTGAAGCCACCGAACGGGGTGTTGAACCGCACCGACGAGTGCGAGTTCACCGACAGGTTGCCGGCCTGCACGGCCCGGGCGACCCGCACCGCCCGGGACAGGTCGTTGGTCCAGATCGAGCCGGACAGGCCGTAGACGGTGTCGTTGGCCAGCGCGATCGCGTCGGCTTCGTCGTCGAACGCCAGCACCGCGACCACCGGGCCGAAGATCTCCTCGGTGACGCAGCGGTCGCCGCGCACCGGGGTCAGCACCGTCGGCGGGAACCAGAATCCCGGCCCGTTCGGGGCGCTGCCGCGGAACGCCACCGGCGCGTCGTCGGGCACGTACCCGGCCACCTTCTCCCAGTGCGCACGGGACACCAACGGACCCATCTCGGTGTCCCGGGCGAGCGGATCGCCGACGACGACGCCCTTGACCGCCGGCTCCAGCAGCTCCATGAATTTCTCGTAGACGCTGCGCTGCACCAGGATCCGGCTGCGCGCACAGCAGTCCTGCCCGCCGTTGTCGAACACCCCGTACGGCGCGGTCGCCGCGGCGCGGTCCAGGTCGCAGTCGGCGAAGACGATGTTGGCGCTCTTGCCACCCAGCTCCAGGGTGATCCGCTTGACCTGCTCGGCCGCCAGAGCGGCCACCCGGGTGCCGGTGGCCGTCGAGCCGGTGAACACGATCTTGGAAACGTCCGGGTGGGTGACCAGCCGCTCTCCCACCACCGAGCCGGCGCCGGGCAGCACCTGCAGCAGGTCGGCGTCGAGACCGGCCGCTGCCGCCAGCTCTCCGAGCCGCAGTGTGGTCAGCGGGGTCCACTCGGCCGGTTTGACCAGCACCGCGTTGCCGGCCGCCAGCGCCGGCGCGAACCCCCAGGAGGCGATCGGCATCGGGAAGTTCCACGGGGTGACGACGCCGACCACGCCGATCGGCTCGTGGAAGGTGACGTCCAGGCCGCCGGCCACCGGAATCTGGCGCCCGGAGAGCCGATCCGGGGTGGCCGCGTAGAACTGCAGCACGTCGCGGACGTGCCGGGCCTCGCCTTCGGCGGCGGCGACCGGGTGCCCGGAGTTGGCCACCTCCAGCTCGGCCAGCTCACCGACGTGCGCGTCGACGACGGCGGCGAAGCTGCGCAGCGCCTCGGCCCGCTCGGCCGGGGCTCGTCGTGCCCAGCGCCGCTGCGCCGACTGTGCCCGGCGCACCGCGTCGTCGACGGCGGCGGCATCGAGCCGCGGCACCGAGCGCAGCGCCGCCCCGGTGGCCGGGTTGACCAGTTGGGTGTCGCTCATCCGGCGACCCGGCCGGTGGCATAGGCGCGCGCGGCCTCGACGATCGCCGTGAAGAGCCGCAGGTCGTCCAGTGACTCCTCCGGGTGCCACTGCACGGCGAGCACGAAGTTCTCGCCCGGCAGCTCGACCGCCTCGATGACGCCGTCGGCGTCGCGGGCGCTGACCACCAGCCCGTCGCCGAGTTCGGCGATCGCCTGGTGGTGGTAGCACGGCACCGCGGCGGATTCACCGAGCAGCCCGGCCAGCCGGGTGCCCGGCACGGCGTGCACGCCCATGGTGGTGAAGACCGCGTCGCCGGCCCGGTGGCCGTCGTGGCCGATCACCTCGGGCAGATGCTGGTGCAGCGTGCCGCCGAGCGCGACGTTGAGCACCTGGGCGCCGCGGCAGATGCCCAGCACCGGCAGCCCCCGGCGCAGCGCCTCGGTGAGCAGGGCGAACTCGAAGGCGTCCCGGTCGGTGGCCGGCTCGTCGGTCTCGGCACGCCGCTGCTGGCCGTAGCAGCCCGGGTCGACGTCGGTGCCGCCGGTGA
>NZ_JBYCLB010000109.1:0-12395 GCF_057473705.1 Mycobacterium sp. TH-M15
CTTCGGCCGGGTGCGCCCGGACCAGAAGCGGGCCATGGTCAACGCCCTGCAGGCGCACGACCACGCGGTAGCGATGACCGGCGACGGCGTCAACGACGTGCTGGCCCTCAAGGACGCCGACATCGGGGTCGCGATGGGCGCCGGCAGCTCCGCGGCGCGGGCCGTCGCGCAGATCGTGTTGCTGGACAACAAGTTCGCCACTTTGCCGCATGTGGTGGGCGAGGGCCGGCGGGTGATCGGCAACATCGAGCGGGTCTCGAACCTGTTCTTGACCAAGACGGTCTACTCGGTGCTGCTGGCGCTGCTGGTCAGCGTCGTCGGCGTGGTGTCGGCGCTGTTTCACACCAAGCCGCTGCTGTTCCCGTTCCAGCCGATCCACGTCACCATCGCGGCTTGGTTCACCATCGGCATCCCGTCGTTCATCCTGTCGCTGGCGCCGAACACCGAGCGGGCGCATCCCGGATTCGTCCGGCGGGTGATGACCGGAGCGCTGCCGTCCGGCCTGATCGTGGGGGTCGCCACCTTCGCCAGCTACCTGGCGGCCTACCGCGGCAGCGAGGCGACGCCGGACCAGCAGACCCAGGCGTCGACCGCGGCGCTGATCACCCTGCTGGTGACCGCGATCTGGGTGCTCGCCGTGGTGGCCCGGCCTTATCAGTGGTGGCGACTTGCCCTGGTGGTGGCGAGCGGCCTGGCCTATCCGGTGATCTTCGCCATCCCGCTGGCGCGGGAGAAGTTCATGCTGGACCCGTCCAACATGGCGATGACGCTGCTGGCGCTTGGCGTCGGAGTGCTCGGCGCCGCGGCCATCGAGGCGCTGTGGTGGGCGCAGGGCGCGATCCTGGGTGACGAGCGGCGACTGTGGCGGCGATAGCGGCCGGTACCGGTGTTCCCGGCACACGGTATCGTCGGCAGCCATGGCGAAACTCTCCGGCTCGATCGACGTGCCGCTGCCGCCCGAAGAGGCATGGGCGCACGCGTCGGATCTGTCCCGCTACAAGGAGTGGCTGACCATCCATCGGGTGTGGCGCAGCGTGCTGCCCGACACCCTGGAGAAGGGCACCGTCATCGAGTCCATCGTCGAGGTCAAGGGCATGCCCAACCGGATCAAGTGGACGATCGTGAACTACAAGCCGCCGAACACCATGACCCTCGACGGGCACGGCGTGGGCGGGGTCAAGGTGAAGCTGCTGGCCAGGGTCACCCCGAAAGACGACGGCTCGGTGGTCAGCTTCGACGTGCACCTGGGCGGCCCGGCGTTGTTCGGACCGATCGGCATGCTGGTCGCCGGGGCGTTGAAGGGCGACATCCGCGAATCGCTGCGTAAGTTCGTCGCCGTCTTCGCCCCGGCCTGATTGGCCGCGGTATCCGATGCGTGCGGGCAGGCTGGTCGCGCTCTTCGCGGCGCTGCTGTCGATCGCGGTCTGGCTGCCCTGGCTGACCAGCTCGGCCGACGGTGGCGGCCACGCCAACGCGATCGGTGGCAGGGTCGGCAGCGTGGCGCTGCCGCCCCGGTTCGGCGCCGGTCAGCTGATCGTGCTGTTGTCGGCCGCCCTGCTGGTGGTCGGCGCGATGGCGGGCCGCGACCTGTTCCGCAGGCTGGCGTCGGTTGTCGCGCTGGTCGTCGCGTTGCTGATCGCGGGCCTGATCGCCTGGTACTACCGCCAGTACGTCGCACCGCCGGTCGCCGCCGGCTACGGGCTGTATCTCGGTGCCGCTGGTGCGGCCGGCGCGCTGGGCTGTTCGGTGTGGGCGCTGGCCGACTCGGTGCTGGCCCGGGACGCCGGTCGGCCGATCCGCGGCTAGCCGACCGGCTGGGCCTCGGGGAAGGTCCACTTCCCGGAGAGGACCTGCGGGGCCGGGCGATACAGCCGGACCAGGTAGTTCCACCCCGGGGTGATCGGCAGGCAGTTGGGCGTCTCCGTCTTGCAGTCACCGAACCGAACGGTCACCGAGCCGTCCTCGGACTTCTGCGCGGTGACGCTGTTGACCGAGTAGGCCTGCTGCGGGTTCGGGCTGAAATAGCCCTCCTTGTTGTAGACGGTGACCGACCAGAAGTCCTTGACCGGAACGTCTTTGACGGTCAACGCGTAGAGGGTCTTGCCGTCGTTGGACGTCGGGGTCACGTTGAGGTAGAGCGCGTCCTTCTCCGGGTTACCGCCCCAGGCGGCGGCCGCGCCGATCAGGTGGCGGACCGGGTCGGTGTCGGCCGGGGCGCCGAACATCCCCCGGCTGTCCGGGACGGTCTCGGCCAGGCTGAGCAGCGCGGCGCGGACCTTGGTCATGGTGGCCGGATCCCACCGGGGGATGTCGAAGGTGCCCGCATTCTCCTGGTGCACCTCGATTGCGTCCTGCAGACTGCGCGCGGCGGCCAGGTCGGCCGGATCGTTCGGGTTGACCAGGGTGCGCACCGCGACCAGCACATAGCGGGTGCCGACGCTCTTCTGGTTCAGGGTGTGCACGCCCTGGCCGTAGAACACGTCGGTGACGTACTCGTCTTCGCTGATCACCTGCGCGGACATGAATCGCTCGCCGCAGTCGGGCAGGGTGATCGTCGCCGGGGACGACTGCAGGTCGAACACGGCCGCCGAGTACAGCGTGTCCCGGTTCGGGCGGACCACCAGCTGGTTGTCGACCGGGGTGATGTCCCGCAGGTGGAAGAAGCGACCGAAGCCGTTCTCGTTGACCACCTGGGCGAATTCGGCGTCGGATTCGGCACGCACGTAGTTGTCCGCCGAGACCAGCACCAAGCCGTTCGGGGTGCTGCGCGGCGTCTCGTCCAACAGCGGATTGGTGCCGGTGTTCGTCGCCGTCACACCGCACCCCGACGAGGCCCACACCGCCGCCGCCATCCCGGACGCACACAGCCATCGCTTCGACATGCAGCGGAACTTACCTGCCGCGGATCGGAATATCCCGGAACTGGACGGTTCGGACGTTGTCCTGGTCGATCCTGCGCAGCGTGGCTATACCGCAGGCATTCCGTATTCGTTCAGGACGAGGGGGCCCTTGCCGCAACCGACGGACCAGGTGGGCCCGAGTACGACGCTGACTTCGCCCGTATGGGGGCTTCCCGGCATCCAGTACCCGCACAAAGGGGTCCTCTACCATCGGACCGAAGCCGGTCCCGCCGTGATACACCTGCTGGTAGAGCGTGCCGTCGGGATACGGCTCGCCGTTGCAGGTGGTGGGACTCCGCCAGCCGGGGCACCAGTTCGCCGGCCCGTCGGGCATGTGGGGATCGCCTCCCGCCCACCCGGCGGGCCCTCCCGGGTGAACAGTCTGACACCGCAATCCGTGGCATGTGTGGGTTTCGACGCGCCGCGCTCGTCATGCCGGGAGCGTCCGCCGAAACGTCAAGCATCACCCGACGTAATACAACCGACAGGGTGCCCCTGGCAGAGTGCCCCCGGCAGGATTCGAACCTGGTGAGATATACCCTCTGAGCAGGGCAGAGGGAAACATATTCCCAGGTAGAGGTATGTGTTCTGCGTAGTTCTGTGTAGCTGGATATAGACTCTATTCGGTCCGTATTCGGTCCAGAATTGCTCCGAGGGAGGCACCAGCTCATGCCACGTCAGACGAAGCCCACGCAGCGGACTCGGCGCGACTTCGGTCAGGCCCGGCAGCGGTCATCGGGCCGGTGGGCGGCGAACTACACCCACGAGGGACAGTTGTGGCGGGCACCGGCGACCTTCCCGTCCAAGGACACCGCTACGGCATGGCTGGTGGCCGAGCGGAAGCTCATCGACCTCGGCACCTGGACCCCGCCGGGGGAGCGGGTGGCGAAGCGAGCAGCCAAGAAGCTGACGCTGGGTGACTACGCGAAGAAGTGGCTGGCGGGCAAGACCAAGCTGGCCCGCCGCACTCGTGATGGGTACGAGGGATTGCTTGACCGGCTGATCGTGCCGGAGTTGGGTGACCTCGTGCTGGCCGAGGTCACACCCGCCGTGGTGCGGGATTGGTTCGCGGGTCTGGGCACCGAGCATGAGACCCGTAACGCTCACGCCTACGCGGTGCTCAACGGCATCTTCAACACCGCTGTGTCCGACGACCTGATCGACAAGAACCCGTGCCGGGTCAAGGGTGCTGCCCAGGTGAAGCACGCGAAGCGGTCAGTGGTGCTGCTCGACGCCGTGCAGCTCACCGAGCTGGCCGAGGCGATGCCCGAGGAGCTGCGTCTGGCGGTGTTGCTGCCCGGCTGGTGCGGCCTGCGCCGGGGCGAGGTGTTCGCGCTCACTCGTGCTGATGTCGCCGCTGACGGGTCCACGGTGCGGGTGGATCGGGCGGTGACCTACCGGCAGGGCAAGTACGAGGTCGGGCCGTGCAAGACCCGCGAGTCGCGGCGAGTGGTCACGGTGCCGCCGCACGTCCGGCTCGCCCTTCTCGATCACCTGGAACGGTTCGTCGGCGTGGCACCGGACGCCTTGCTGTTCAGCGACCCGGCGACCGGGAGCTTCCACGGGGAGTGGCAGTTCCGCAAGCCGTGGAACGACGCGAAGGACGCCACCGGCCACCCTGACCTGCACTACCACGATCTGCGGCACGCGGCGGGGGTGATGGCCGCGCATACGGGGGCCACCACTCGGGAGGTTATGGGACGGTTGGGACACACGTCGCCGAACATGGCGATGCGGTACCAGCACGTCGCCGCTGGGCGGGCCGAGGCGCTGGCCGACCGGCTCTCGGACCTGATGGGCGTAAGCGGTACCGGCGACACGCCGTAGCGATACTCAAACCAGCGGTGCTGCAACAATTCTCACTCAGCCAAACGGAATGTGACGGAGTTGCACCGGCGGCGGGTTAGGGTAGTGGTCAGGTCATAGCCCCCGACCCGCGCAAGCCCAAGCTCCCGCCTTCACGCCTCCCCGCAACCGCAAGCTCAAAGCCTTGGGGGATCACCACCCGCTTGAGGGAGCGCACACCCGTGGCTGGCAAGACCGCGATCACACCCGAGTTCATTTCACTGAAAGACGCCGCTGTCCGTACCGGCTTCTCGCAGTTCATCTTCCGGCAGAAGGTCGCCAGCGGTGATCTTCCCGCCTACCGGATCAGCGACAAGCCCGGCGCGGCTATCCGCGTCAAGGTGGCCGACGTTGACGCGCTGATGAAGCCGTTCATCCCGTCCGAGGTGTACGGCCACGCTCGGCCTGCGTCGGCAACTGCGTAATCCCTGTCCTCACAGTCGATTCCACGACCACCGAGGGCTACCCGGCCCCATACGCAGCAGTGCGGCCCCTACCCAACTGGGGGACCGCACCACCGACACAGAGAGACACGCCAATGTCTGTTACCGAGAATACCGCCGTCGGCGGTGAAGACCAGTCAGAACCGGCAGCCCACGTCACGGGCGCGCACCTGCTCGACCTCGCCGGTAAACCCCGCTCAACGAGGCTGCGTGCCCTGTTCGGCGAGGACGTAGCCGATATCATCACCGGCTGGCACACGATCAACCTCGGCCATGGGCGCGGGATGCTCGACTACGACGGCAAGCCGACCAGCGACCCGTTCGTGGAGGAGCTGCTGGCGATCCCGCTGACCGGAACCATCGCCGAGGCCATCACCGCCGATCTCGGGGTCACACTGCCCACCCGTGCACAGTGCCGGATGTGGGCGAAGGCCGACCTCGAATCGGGCGGCGACGGGACCGATCCCGAGGTCGAGCTGGACCGCATGAGGATGACCGCCGACCCCGACGTGTACGCCGCCGCGAACGGCTCCGAGAGACGTATCTGCGGGGTGCCGGAATCGGTCTACAACGCCCTGGAACCCGACGAGCAGGCGAAGGTGCAGGCGGGTGTGGTGATCGCCGCGCCGCAGGCCCCCACGTTCGTGGCCCGGTTCCTGCTGCGCCACACCTACACCGTCCGGCTCAAGGTGCCGGGCACGCGGCGGCGGGCCTGGATGCCGGTAATCGTCCGCACCGGTCAGACCTGGTACGCCTACGAGCGGCCCGCCAAGGGGGAGGCCCCCCGGTGGGTGGTCCATGACGATCCCGAGTGGATGCGGGCGAAGCTGCGCGAGGAGCTGGCCAGGTTCTGGTATGTCAAGACGCACCGCGCCAATGGGCAGGACGTGTACTCGCTCAAGGCGTGGAATCCCGACACCCGCACGCTGGGCATGGTCGAGGACGCGCTGGCCGACCTGGTGAACATCGACTCCGGCACCCATGCCCGCGAGATCGCCGACATCTGGGACCGTACGCACCGCGCCTACCCCGCGTCGGGAACCTGGGTGGCGTGCCGCAACGGGGTAGTCGATGTGACCACCGGAACGCTGCGGCCGGAGACCCCGCTGTGGTTCTCGCTGTCGCGGATCGCAGCCGACTACGACCACTCGGCTGACCCGCAGGACGCGGTGACGTGGCTGAAGGTGCTGGAATCCCAGTGGGACGGCGACCCTGGTGCCATCGACTGCTTGCAGGAATGGTTCGGCTACGTCATCAGCGGTCGGCTCGACCTTCAGAAGTGGATGCTGATCGTCGGTCCCAGCGGCAGCGGCAAGTCGATCATCGCCGAAGTCCTCAGCGCCCTCATGGGCGTGGTCGTGGCGACCAAGCTGGACGCGCTGAACAGCCGGTTCGGGCTGGCGGGGATGTACACGACCGGCGCGCAGCTCGCCGTGCTGGGCGATATCCGGTTCAGCACCCGCGACAGCAGCACCGCTGTGGAGAACCTGCTGAAGATCACCGGGCAGGATGCGGTGACCGTCGAACGCAAGTACAAGTCGGAGGTCTCGGCCAGGCTGGGGGTGCGGTTCCACGGCTCGGCGAACGAGCTTCCCCGGTGGGCGGATGACAGCGCCGCGTTGCAGAAGCGGGCGCTGTTGCTGGAAACCACGGTGGGATTTCGTGGCACCGCCGCTGAAGACCCCGGCCTGAAAGATCGAATCCTGTCCGAGGAGCTGGGGTTCGTGCTGCGGTGGGCGGTGGAGGGGCTGGCCCGCCTGAACGCCAGCGGCGGCAGGTTCTCCCAGAGCTTGCGGGCGGCGGAGCTGGCCGATGAGCTGGCCGAGACCGCCAGCCCGACCCTGGTGTTCGTCCGGGAGTGCTGCGAGCTGGGCGACGACGACTTCGTGCCTGAGGACGCGCTGTTCTACGTGTGGCGTAAGTGGGCCGAGGAGAACAACACCGGGAAGTCGAAGGGCAAGGCGTCATTCAAGCGGGCGCTGAAAGCACTGCCGGACATGAACATCAGGCCGGGCCAGAGACGCCTGGAAGGCCGGGTGGTCTACGGGATCACGCGGGCCGCGACCACCTACATGGACCGCGACCGCTTCGGCCACGAGTTCCCCAAGACCGCCAGCACGGACGACTTCGCAGACACCGCTACCGGGGCCGGGCAGCGCACCGTGCCCGAGCGCAGGAACACCGTCCCGTTCGGGCGGCGGTGACGTAACAAGATTCGACACGAAAACTGGCCGCGCCGGGGTGTAACAGCCCTGGCGCGGCCAGCTTTTCGACCGACGGCGAGGCTGAGAGCCTGCGTGCGGCGGGCCGGACGGGCACGGTAACCGGTTACCGCAGCCCGGTAACCGCTCGGTAACACGGTTCCCAAGATGGTCGGGCGGGCGGCGTACGCCCAGGTGAGGCAGCGTTTCGTCCACCCCTTCCCGCTTCGGTAACACACGTAACCACTTTTTTTCTGAAACTGTTGTGAGGTGGGGAAGGGAGGGGATATTTCCTATCGGAGAGGGAGTTGGGGCGTGGTAACACGGTTACGTGTGTTACCTCAGGTCAGCGACTCGAAGGCGATGTTCGACTGTGTTACAGCGTGTTACACACACAGCCGCCGCGAAGCTGCGCGGCTGTGTGCCGAGGCTGAACCTGATGCCCTCGGCTACACACAGCCGCATACCTCGTAGCCCGCGCCACGACCCTCGGGTCCGATAGCTGAAGTGGCCTCATCGACCCCGTTGCCGGTCGGGCGGAACTGAATGTCTAAGTGGTGCAACCGCGGTCCCCTCCGAACACGGTGTTCTGGTTTGCATCCAATGTCTGCATAATGACTACATGGCCCCCCGAGAGAACCGACGCGACTCGTACTCGCGAGCTGCCCGTGCCGCGCTGATGCGAGCGGCTGGGGCGACGTTCCAGCGGATCGCCGACGAGGAGGGCTACCCCAACCGCCGGGCGGCACAGCTCGCCGTCGAGAGGCACTGGCGGCGGGAAGGCGGTGCCGGTGTCGAATCACAGCGGATGGACGCCTACGGCAGCTATCACCTGGTCAAGTCGCGGATGATGATGGTGATGACTCAGGCTGCCGCCGAGGGCGACTTCGCCGCGACGGTGGCTGCGGGTAAGGCAGCAGCCGACGTGGTATCCCGTCAGGTGATGCTGCTCGGGCTTGCTGTGCCGGTCAGGCAGCAAGTGGACGTACAAGTCACCGAGTCGCCCACCGTGCTGCTCGACCGCTTGGAGACCGCTCTGTTAGAGCGAGCAGCGCAGCAGACGGCCCTACCTCCCGCTGTGCCCATCATCGAAGCCGAGACCGAGGAGCTGGCCTGATGACCACCACCACCGCTGACGACGTGATCCGGGCTGCGACCTCGGTGGCCCGAGACGTGGCCGAGAGCAGGCTGCGGCCATCCGAGCTGGAAGCCGAGGCGCTGCGGGAGCTGTCGGCGCTGTGCGACACCGATGCCGAGCCGGGGTCGGAGCTGGAAGGGCTACAGCTCACGGTAGCGCGCCGCGCCTTGGCGGCGGGCTTGGTGCCAGCGGACGAACTCTCGGAATGGCTCTCGGTGGCCCGTTCCCGCTCCGGGGGCGGTGCCCTATCCGCCGAGGTCTGATCGCTCGGCAAACTCACTGCGGCCCGTCGCGGGCGGTGCCGCGTCTCGCTCCGGTGGCCGTCCTAATTCTTTAGTTATAGGACACCCCGGCGCTCCATCGTGCCATCGTAGCTTGCCGATGCGTTATCCCTGATGACCAGTCCTAAAACACGTCTCACAACGATCTGTCTCGAAAGTGATTCGATGCCGACTTCCGAGATAGGCTCTAGGCATGAGCACAACCACCACCGACACCCCGGCCCCGGCCACCGGCACCTTGCTCGGGTACGCCAGAGTCAGCACCGCTCACCAGTCCCTCGATCAGCAGACGGACGCGCTCACGGCGGCGGGAGTCAGCCCCGACCGCATCTACTCGGACAAGCTGACTGGCACGTCCAAGCGGGAGCAGCGGCCCGGCCTGGCGAAGCTGCTGGACTACGCCCGTCCCCACGACATCATCGTGGTCGTCGGCATCGACAGGCTGGGCAGGAACGCCGCCGAGGTGATGCTGACGATCCGCGACCTCGGGCAGAAGGGCATCACCCTGCGGTCGCTGCGTGAGGGCATCGACACCAGCAACGCGACGGGCCGGATGATCGCGGGCGTGCTCGCCTCGCTGGCCGAGCTGGAACTCGAACTCGGCAGGGAACGGCGGGCAGCGGCTCGGGCGGCGCGCAAGGCGCGCGACCTCCCGATGGGCCGTCCCCGCAAGCTCACCACCGAGCAGGTGCGGCAGGCCGAGACGCTGCGGGACAGCGGCACCCCGGTCCCGGAGATCGCCAAGACGATGGGCGTCTCCCGCTCCACCGCGTACCGGCTGCTCAACGAGGCCGCCGACTGATCCCATCACCACCACGGAAGGGAACACCGAATGAACACCACCACCACCACCGCCGCGACCTTGAGGGACGCTGTGCTCGCCCTGGGCGACGCCGAGATGTTCACCGGGCTGGCTATCCCCGGCCTGACCGGTTCGCTGGCCTTGCGGGCAGGCAGGGCGCAGGAACGGATCGAGTCGGCGCTGGCGGACCTGGCACCGCTGCTCTCGGCGCTGGACCAGGGCGCGGAGGACTCGTGACCAGCTTCGATCTGCCCCAGCTACAGGTACGGGAACTGCTTCGACTGGAAGCGGCGATTAGTGCCGAGCTTAGGCGGCGCGAGCTGACCAGGACGAACAACAATCCGCTTGGCGACATCGCAGAGCAGATCGTGCTACGGGCACGCGGCGGTGTATTGGAACCGAACTCCACCAAGTCGCACGACATCACATCGTCGGAGGGTCGCCGGATTCAGGTCAAAGGGATGGGGGTCCGTTCCGGCGGGGCCGCATCGAGGTTCAGTGCCTTTCGGAGCGACGGTTTCGACTCGGCGGTTTTCCTGGTGTTCGACCAGGCGTTCGACCTTGCCGAGGCATACGAGATGTCAGCCGCAGAAGTCATGGGGTTTCGCTTCATACCCCACGTCAATGGGCGTCAGCCGTCCCTACACGAGGTTCGGAGTCGCGGGTCTGATGTCGTGGCTGAGATGCGACGAGCGTGGGACGCGCTGGCCTACGAGATCGACCAATAGCACCCGGCCCTTTGTCATCGTTCCGGCCCCTGTGCGTCCCCCTGTGGCCCGTTCCTGCTCTCGGTCAGTGAGCCATCCCAGCAACCTGTCTCGGCAGCTCACGGCCTCGCGGAGCTGTGTCTAGTCCACCCTTACGGGTTACCTGAAATATGTTCTGTCCCACCGGGTTAGGTGGGGAACTAGACACGCCGTGTGCTGGCTTCCCCTAGCTGCATTGCACGGTCGGCAGCTAACGTGACCCGCATGAGTTCAATCGTCAGCACGGACCCGGCTTCGCGGTCGGCGGCGTCCTGGGCTGCGCGGCTGGCAGCGTTCAAGTCGCGGGGCGTGGCAGAGACCGACGTGCGGGTCATCGAGTGCCGGGAGGCGCTGGCCTACCACCGCTTGTCGCGGGCCGTGAGCAAGGAATACGGGCAGCTCTCGCGGGCTGGTGCGGATCGGCTTCGGTCTCAGCTCTCGCAGGCGGTGTCCTGAGATGGCGCTGCGCGGGTACTTCGGGCCGCGTGCTGCCACCGCTCCCGCGCGGCCCAAGGTGAAGCGGGACGCCAACGGGATGCTGACCGGCTCGGCGCTGGACGAGGCGCTGGCGGGTATCTTCGGCAGGCCAGATCAGGCCGAGCTTCGTCACCGGCGTCAGGTCAACCTGACGCGGTGGTATCGCGGCCCGGAGTTCCTGCTCAGCGCCGAGGTCGAGGCTATCGCCTCGGAGTTCATCGAGCGCATGGCGTCCGGCCCCGAGCCTGACCGCTGTGTGCGCCGTGTGGTCTCGTTCGTGGAGACGGTGCATACGGGTCTGCACGAGCTGATTTCGGTGGTGGGCAAGGCCGACGCCGAGGAGCGGACCCGGCACCTCGCGGGTGACCAGGTGGAGCGCCGCCGGGCGGTCTCGCTCATCACCGATCTGTTGCCGAGGCCGACGCTCCCCGAGGTCACCGAGGGCAAGATCGTCACCGGGCACTGGGCATCGGACCTCACGGCGCTGGTCTCTCCCGAGCTGGATCAGCAGGTGTCGGCGTGGCTCGCGGCTGGTCTCTGGCCCGCTGCGCCCGCGCTGAACGGGTTGCCCAGTCGGTCGGAGACCCTGGACGCGCTGCTTCGTGAGCATCTGGACCGCCCGGCCTGGGATTTGCGGAAGTCGCTCGACCTGCTCGACCGGGCCATCGAGCACCAGCGGCGTCGGGCAGCCGAGGAGCGGGCGAACGGTGCCCCGGATCGTCGGTCGGCGGCTGAGATACGGAAAGAATTGCAGGACATGGGAATTGAGGTCTGATCGTGACATCTACGCTGCTGCCGGTGCCTTTCGAGGTGCCGCTGGTGAATCCGGCTCCGTCCGGTCTCTACGCGGCGACCAACTGGACCGACGAGTCGGACCCGCTGCGTTGGCTTGCCTCCGGGGTGCAGTTCCGCCCGCACAATTATGGCGGTGAGTCGGCGTTCGGGGTCTGGGCTGCGGCCTGGAACGCCGGGCCGGACGACCTCACGGCGTCGGACATCAAGACGGGCACCCGGCCCGGAATCCCGGACCCGTTCGATCCGATCACCGTGTGGGCGTACGACGAGTGCGACGTGACGGCTCCGAGTCAGGCCGAGGTTCGGGTGCGTGCTCAGCAGAACCTCCGGCTGATGGAGCAGAACGCGGTGGAGCACGAGTTCGCGGCTCGGGCGCTCATCGACGCTGGCTCTCCGGGTGCGGCGACGGACATCGTGGCGGCGGTGGCGAAGATCGAGGCTGCGTTCGCGGCGACGAACACGGTGGGGCTGATCCATGCCAGCCCGGTCCTCGCGGCTCCGCTGGCGTCGGCTCTGCTGGCGGTGCGTACTCCGACCGGGCTGCGTTCCCCGCTCGGCCATGCGTGGGTGTTCGGCGGCGGCTACGTGGCCGGTCTCGGCTCGAAGCTGGTCGGCACCTCGCCCACCTTCGGCTGGCGTGGTGAGGTCGCGGTGCGCGAAACGGTTGAGCCCTTGAGTTTCGCAGTTACGGGGCAGCTGTGACGGATGTGATTGAAGTTACTTGAGCGTGTCGGCGTGACCTTGCTGTGACTATGACGAAGCATCGG
>NZ_JBYCLB010000110.1:0-4500 GCF_057473705.1 Mycobacterium sp. TH-M15
TCCCCATTTCATCGACGGCGAGCGCGTCACCGGCCAGTCACCCCGCACCGCCGACGTCTACGACCCGAACACCGGCGCGGTGCAGGCAGAACTGCCGCTGGCCGGCAAAGCCGACGTCGACGCCGCGGTGGCGTCGGCGGCGCAGGCCCAGCGGGGCTGGGCGGCCACCAACCCGCAGCGCCGGGCCCGGGTGATGATGCGCTTCATCGAGCTGGTCAATGCCCACGCCGACGAGCTCGCCGAGCTGCTCAGCTCCGAGCACGGCAAGACCGTCGCCGACAGCCACGGCGACATCCAGCGCGGCATCGAGGTGATCGAGTTCTGCATCGGCATCCCGCACCTGCTCAAGGGCGAGCACACCGAGGGCGCCGGGCCGGGCATCGACGTCTACTCACTGCGCCAACCGCTGGGCGTGGTCGCCGGCATCACCCCGTTCAACTTTCCGGCGATGATCCCACTCTGGCAGGCCGGCCCCGCACTGGCCTGCGGCAACGCGTTCATCCTGAAACCCTCCGAGCGGGACCCGTCGGTGCCGGTGCGGCTGGCCGAGCTGTTCGTCGAGGCCGGGCTGCCGCCGGGGGTGCTGCAGGTGGTCCAGGGCGACAAGGAGGCCGTCGACGCTATCCTGGCCAACCCGGACGTCGCCGCCGTGGGCTTCGTCGGCAGCTCCGACATCGCCCAGTACATCTACGCGACGGCGACCGCCAACGGTAAACGCGCCCAGTGTTTCGGCGGGGCGAAGAACCACATGATCGTGATGCCCGACGCCGACCTCGACCAGGCCGTCGACGCGCTGATCGGCGCCGGCTACGGCAGCGCCGGGGAGCGGTGCATGGCGGTCAGCGTCGCGGTCCCGGTCGGCGACGAGACGGCCGACCGGCTGCGGGCCCGGCTGGTGGAGCGGATCAACAACCTGCGGGTCGGCCACAGCCTCGACCCAAAATCCGACTTCGGCCCGCTGGTCACCGACGCCGCGGTGCAGCGGGTCAACGGTTACATCGACGCCGGGGTGGCCGCCGGCGCCGAGCTGGTGGTCGACGGCCGCGGCCGCGGCAGCACCGAGATGCAGTTCGGGCTGCCCGGCGGGGAAGCGAATCTGGAGCGCGGCTTCTTCGCCGGGCCCACCCTGTTCGACCACGTCACCCCGGAGATGTCGATCTACACCGACGAGATCTTCGGGCCGGTGCTGTGCATGGTAAGGGCCATGAACTACGAAGACGCAGTGGCGCTTCCCTCTCAGCACCAGTACGGCAACGGGGTGGCCATCTTCACCCGCGACGGCGACACCGCCCGCGACTTCGCCTCCCGGGTGCAGGTCGGCATGGTCGGGGTCAACGTGCCGATCCCGGTTCCGGTGGCCTACCACAGCTTCGGCGGCTGGAAGCGGTCCGGCTTCGGCGACCTGAACCAACACGGCACCGCGTCGATCACGTTCTACACCAAGGTCAAGACCATCACCCAGCGGTGGCCGTCCGGGATCAAGGACGGCGCCGAGTTCCACATGCCGACGATGCAATAGGACTGCGGCGGTGACGGCTTACCTGGACGGCTGGGGCGACCTGCACGACGACGAGCGGGTGATCGTCGAGACGGCGGCCGCCTTCGCCGAGAAACGCCTGGCCCCGAACGCCCTGGACTGGGACGCGGACCACCATTTCCCGATCGACGTGCTGCGCGCGGCCGCCGAGCTCGGCATGGCCGCGATCTACTGTCGCGACGACGCGGGCGGGTCCGGGCTGCGCCGGCTGGACGGGGTGCGCATCTTCGAGCAGCTGGCCGCCGCCGACCCGGCCGTCGCCGCCTACCTGTCCATCCACAACATGTGCGCGTGGATGATCGACTGCTACGGCACCGAGGAGCAGCGCAAGGACTGGGTCCCCCGGCTGGCGTCGATGGACGTCATCGCCAGCTACTGCCTCACCGAGCCGGGTGCCGGCTCCGACGCCAGCGCGCTGGCCACCCGCGCGGTCCGCGACGGGAGCGACTACGTCCTCGACGGTGTCAAGCAGTTCATCTCCGGGGCCGGCGTCTCCGACGTCTACGTGGTGATGGCCCGCACCGGCGACCCGGGGCCGCGGGGCATCTCGGCGTTCATCGTGGCGAAGGACGCCGCCGGGCTGAGCTTCGGCGCCCAGGAGCAGAAGATGGGCTGGAACGCCCAGCCCACCGCGCAGGTGGTCTTCGACGGCGTGCGGGTGCCCGCCGACGCGATGCTGGGCGGGCCGGGCGGTGCGGGCACCGGCTTCTCGATCGCGATGAACGGGCTGAACGGCGGGCGGATCAACATCGCCGCCTGCTCGCTGGGCGGGGCGCAGGCCGCGTTCGACCGCACCGGCGGCTACCTGGCCGACCGGCGGGCGTTCGGCGGCGCGCTGCTCGACGAGCCGACGATCCGGTTCG
Organism: Mycobacterium sp. TH-M15; assembly: GCF_057473705.1. Lineage (NCBI taxonomy): Bacteria > Bacillati > Actinomycetota > Actinomycetes > Mycobacteriales > Mycobacteriaceae > Mycobacterium > Mycobacterium sp. TH-M15. The sequence continues at coordinate 2,401 of NZ_JBYCLB010000110.1, forward strand.
CGCTGGCCGACATGGCCACCGCGCTGGTCTCCTCCCGGCTGCTGCTGTGGCGGGCGGCGAGGGCGCTGGACGCCGATTCCCCGGAGAAGGTCGAGCTGTGTGCGATGGCCAAACGCTACGTCACCGACGCCTGCTTCGACGTCGCCGACCGGGCGCTGCAGCTGCACGGCGGCTACGGCTATCTGCGCGAGTACGGTCTGGAGAAGATCGTCCGGGATCTGCGGGTGCATCGCATCCTGGAAGGCACCAACGAGATCATGCGGCTGGTGATCGGCCGGGCCGAGGCCGCCCGGGTCCGGGCCGGCCGGTAGGACCGAGGCGGCCCCGGTCCGGGCCGACGGAATAGGAGCAGCGCCGATGGCAACCACGACGGTGGCATTCCTGGGCTTGGGCCACATGGGCGGGCCGATGTCGGTGAACCTGATCCGGTCCGGCCTGATCGTGCGCGGCTTCGACCCGATCCCGGCGGCCGCCGCGACCGCGGCCTCGCACGGGATCACCACGTTCCGCACCGGGCCGGACGCGGTCGCCGACGCCACGGTGGTGATCACCATGCTGCCCGACGGCGACGCGGTGAAACGCTGCTACGCCGACATCCTTCCGATCGCCCAGCCGGGCACGGTGTTCATCGACAGCTCCACCATCTCGGTCACCGACGCCCGCGAGGCGCACGCCATGGCCCACGCGCACGGCTTCGCCCAGCTGGACGCGCCGGTCTCCGGCGGAGTCGCGGGCGCGGCCGCGGGCACCCTGGCCTTCATGGTCGGCGGCGACGCGGCCATCCTGCAGCGGGTGCAGACGGTGCTGGAGCCGATGGCCGCCAAGATCATCCACTGCGGCGGAGCCGGCGCCGGCCAGGCCGCCAAGGTCTGCAACAACATGGTGCTGGCCGTGCAGCAGATCGCGATCTGCGAGGCGTTCGTGCTGGCCGAGAAGCTGGGCCTGGGCGACCAGCAGCTCTTCGACGTGATGACCGGCGCCACCGGCAACTGCTGGGCGCTGCACACCAACTGCCCGGTGCCCGGCCCGGCGCCGGCGTCCCCGGCCAACCACGGCTTCCAGCCGGGTTTCGCGACCGCGTTGATGAACAAGGACCTGCACCTGGCGATGGACGCGGTGGCCGCCACCGGCTCGTCAGCGCCGCTGGGCAGTCGTGCGGCGGAGATCTACGCCCGGTTCGCCGCCGAGCACGGCGGCCAGGACTTCAGCGCGATCATCGAGACCCTGCGCGGTTGAGCCGGTCGCGGCTCGGTCGGCGGCTCAGCCGTCTTCGGCGACCAGTTCGGTGATGCCCTCGTCGTCGGCGACGTAGACGTTGCCGGCACCGTCCACGGTGATCGCCGCCGGGTGCCGCAGCCCGTGGAACGTCAGCTCGACGGGATTCTCTGATCCCACCGGCAGCATCAGCACCCGGTTGCGCTCGGCGTCGCTGACGTAGACGGCGCCGTCGCGGTCCACCGCGACCTGCGCGCGGGTGCCGATGCCGGCGAACGGCAACGGGATCGATTCGGTGGCGCCCGCCGGGATCTTCACCACGCGCGCCGCGTGGCCAAAGCTGTTGGCCCCGACGACGAGGTAGCGGCCGCCGCGATCGTCCACCGCCAGGCTCTGCTCAGACCGGCCCGGGCTGGTGAAGGGGATCTCGGTCGGCGTCGCCGTTCCCGGGGCCAGCCTCTGCATCCGGTCTGTACCGGCGAGCAGGTACAGGTTGTCGTTGGGATCCACCGCCGCCACCCGAACGGTGGTGGATCCGGTCGGCACCACCGTCCGGCTCACCGTCGGTGAACCGGACGGTCTGGGCGTCCGACTGGCAGCCCCGGATGGTGTGGGACCCCGCGTAGACGGTGCCGCGGCTGTCGACGAGGACGTACAGCGGCGCGATCATCGGGTTGGTGTCCCGGCCGATGAAGGAGAGCGGGGCCAGCGTACTGGTGACGCCGTCGGCCAGGGTGAGCACCCGGGGGTTCTCCGCGTCGGCGGTGTAGACGGTGCCGTCGCCGCCGACGGCGATCCCCACCGGGTGCTGCAGCCCGTCGAAGCGCAGCACCACCTGGTGGTAGGCCCGCCCGGGCGCGGCGGCGTCCGGGGCGGCCGCGACCG
>NZ_JBYCLB010000111.1:0-3187 GCF_057473705.1 Mycobacterium sp. TH-M15
CAGTCGTTTGAGCAGCGGCACCGCGGCGGCCGGCTCCGGCTCGCCGAACCGGGTGCCGATCACGATGTCCAGATCGCCGCGGGCCAGCCGGGCCAGCATCCGCGCCACGTCTTGCACCCGGTGCTGCCCGTCGGCGTCGAAGGTGGCGAACCGCTGCGCGCCGGGCCGGCGCCGGGCCAACTCCACCCCGGTCTGGATCGCCGCTCCCTGACCGAGGTTGACCGGATGCCGGACCAGGTAGGCGCCGGCCCGCCGGGCGGCGGCCGCCGTGCCGTCGGTGCTGCCGTCGTCGACACAGACCACGTTGGCGAAGACCGAGCGCAACTCGGTGATCACCGCACCGATCACGGTCGCCTCGTTGAAGGCCGGGACGATGATCCAGACGTCGGGGTGCCTGGTCGCGGAGCTGGTGTCGATGCCTCGAAAATACACGTCATGACGCCGCAATCGGCGGCGCCGCAGCGGCGGACCCGGCGCGTAGCGCAGCCAGGTGCACCGCGATGCCGACCAGGGGTCCGCAGAGCAGCGCGACGACGGCGCGGGTGCCGAGATCGACCGGGACCAGCAGCAACAGCGTGGCGGCCACCGTGGCGCCGACCCAGCCCAGCGCGTAAGCGCGATGCAGGGCCGCCGCCACCGCCGCCGAGCCGGTCAGCGTCAATAGGGCGATCGCGGTGGCCCCGGCGGTCAACCCGGCCAGCAGCGCAGCTTCGGCGCGGTAATCGGGGCCGAACACCACCCGCAGCAGCCACGGGCCGACCAGCGCGGCGGCCGCCGTGCCGGCCGACCCCAGCGTGACGACGATCGCCGCCGGCGTGGCCAGCGCGCGAACCCACCGGTGGCGCTCGTCGACGAAGTGGGCGATCAGGTTCCCCTGCATCGCGGTGAGCGGGACCAGCAGCGGCGCCCGGGTCAGCGTGACCGCCAGGATCACCACCCCGCCTTCGGCACCCAGCTCGCCGTAGGTGGCCTGCAGCAGCACCGGGAAGCCCATCACCAGGACCGCGCTGGCGCCGGCGGCGGTGATCGAGTGCAGCGCACCGCGCAGGAACGTCGAGGCGCTCACCGCGGTCACCAGCCGGGCCGCCGCCCGGGTGGCCGGCGATCCGATCAGCATCAGCAGCCAGGCCAGCGCGCCGGCGACGGTGGCCCACAGGAACCCGGGCAATCCCCAGCCGAGCACGAACGTCGCGGCGGCCACCGCCACCCGGATACCGGCGTCGACGACCATCAGCGCCCCGTACTGGGTCCACCGGTTCGCCCCGGCCAGCATGCCCGACAAGGTGGCGTGCAGCGCGAAGCCGGCCAGCCCGACGCTGAGCAGCCCCACCGAGAGCCAGCGGGCCTGCCCGAAGACCGGGCCGCTCCACAGCGGCGAGCTGGCGGCGATCAGCACGGCCGCGCCGACACCGGCGGCCCCGGCCACCCGGAGCGGGCGGGTGTGGCGCGCCGGGGCGGCTGATCCGGCCAGCCGGGCGGTGCGGACCTCCCGGGTGGTCTCCTGCAGCAGCCCGTTGGCCGCCCCGGTCACCAGCCCGAACGCCCCCCAGAAGACGCCGAAGACCGCGAACCCGGCGGGCTCGAGATCCCGCGCGGCCAGGTACAGCACCGCGTAGCCGCAGAGCCCGCTGAGCACGGTCGCCGCTCCCACCCGCGCCATGCTGGCGCGGGTCACCGGGCCGGCCCGGTCGTGGCTCACCACGACGCAGCCCCGCTCAGTTCGGGGCCGGCGGATACCCGGAATCGCGGCGTCGGCACAGTCCGAAAATACTCAGCGGCTCGCCGCCCCGACCGATTTGCGCCGCCCGGTGGGGTGCTCTGACACACTGGTGGCTTGAGGGGAGTATTCCCAGACCACGGTGTCGTCATCACGTCGGCCATCATCGGCCGACCGGTACCGCGGGCCGAACGTCCGGCCACCCGGCCGGGTACCCGGTGGAAGAGACCTCGGCCGTTGCGCTACGACCGGAGGCCCCCTGGTGAACCTGTCGCTGCTGGAATGGGCCGTCACGCTCGGCGTGCTGGTCGTCGCGCTGCTGTTCGACGTGGTGATCATCGCCCGGCGGCCACACGAGCCGACGATCCGCGAGTGTGTCGTCGCGCTCTCGGCCTACGTCGGGCTGGCGGTGCTGTTCGGGATCTGGATCTGGCTGCGCCACGGTGTCCAGTTCGGGATGCAGTTCTTCGCCGGCTGGCTCACCGAGTACAGCCTCTCGGTGGACAACCTGTTCGTCTTCGTGGTGATCATGTCCAGCTTCGGGGTGCCCCGCCGCTACCAGCAGGAGGCGCTGTTCGTCGGCATCGTGCTGGCCCTGGCGCTGCGCGGGGTGTTCATCGCCCTCGGCGCGGTCGCCATCAACCAGCTCTCCTGGTCCTTCTACGTGTTCGGCGCCTTCCTGATCTACGTCGCGGTCAAACTGGCCCGCGGCGGCTCGGAGCAGAGCGGCCGCGACAACGCGCTGGTCCGGTTCGCCCGCAGCTACCTCAACACCAGCGACAGGTGGGACGGGCTGCGGCTCTTCGTCAAACAAGGCTCGAAGCGGGCGATGACCCCGATGTTCCTGGTGGTGCTGGCGCTGGGCACCACCGACCTGGTCTTCGCGCTGGACTCCATCCCGGCCATCTACGGGCTGACCCGCGAGCCGTACCTGGTGTTCACCGCGACCGTGTTCGCGCTGATGGGCCTGCGGCAGCTGTACTTCATCCTCGGCAGGCTGCTCAACCGGCTGGCTTATCTGTCGCACGGACTGGCGGTGATCCTGGCCTTCATCGGGCTGAAGCTGGTGCTGCACGCGCTACACGAGAACGACCTGCCGTTCCTCAACGACGGCAAGCGGTTCGCGGTGCCGGAGATATCCACCGGGGTCAGCCTGGCATTCGTCGTGGTGGTCCTGGTCGTCGCCACCGCGGCCAGCCTGTACCGCACCCGCGACGTCGAGAGCCCGGCCGACTCGACCTGACCCGCGGGCTCAGTGGCCGGTGGCCTGGAACCGCTCGATCGACCGCTGGATCTCGGCCTCGGCCTCGGCGCGGCGCACCCAGTCGGCCGCGTGCACGAACTTCCCCGGCTCCAGATCCTTGTAGTGCACGAAGAAGTGCTTGATCGCCTCCAGTTCGTGCTCCGGCACATCGGAGATGTCGGCGATGTGGTCCCAGCGGTGGTCGCCGGCCGGCACGCAGATCACCT
>NZ_JBYCLB010000112.1:0-2907 GCF_057473705.1 Mycobacterium sp. TH-M15
CAGGGCACGGTTGGTGCGATCAGCATGATTCCCGACGCACTGACCCCGCATGAGGACGCCGTCCTCACCAATTTCGCGTTCATGGAGTCGGTGCACGCCAAGAGCTACAGCTCGATCTTCTCCACGCTGTGCTCGACCACCGAGATCGACGATGCCTTCCGCTGGTCGGAGGAGAACATCAACCTGCAGCGCAAAGCCCAGATCCTGGTCGACTACTACCGGGGCGACGCACCGCTCAAGCGCAAGGTGACCTCCACGCTGCTGGAAAGCTTCCTGTTCTACTCCGGGTTCTACCTGCCGATGTACTGGTCGAGCCGGGGCAAGCTGACCAACACCGCCGACGTGCTGCGGCTGATCATCCGCGACGAGGCGGTGCACGGCTACTACATCGGCTACAAGTACCAGCGCGGGCTGGCGACGGCCGACGAGGCCACCCGCCAGGAGCTCAAGGACTACACCTACGAGCTGCTCTTCGAGCTCTACGACAACGAGGTGGAGTACACCCAGGACCTCTACGACGGCATCGGGCTCACCGAGGACGTCAAGAAGTTCCTGCGCTACAACGCCAACAAGGCCCTGATGAACCTGGGCTACGAGGCGCTGTTCCCGCGCGACGAGACCGACGTCAATCCGGCGATCCTGTCGGCACTCTCGCCCAACGGCGACGAGAACCACGACTTCTTCTCCGGGTCCGGCTCCTCCTACGTCATCGGCAAGGCCGTCGTCACCGAAGACGAGGACTGGAACTTCTGACCCGGCCCGCCGGCCAGGATCGCGCCCCGGCGCAGCCCGTCGCCGTGCAGGGCGGGCCGTGCCGCGCGGTCCAGCTGGCCCTGGCCACCTGGACGTCGGTGGTCAACTTCTGGGCGTGGAACCTGATCGGCCCGGTGGCGATGACCGACGCCGCGTACATGAGGCTGACCAGCACCCAGGAGTCGCTGCTGGTGGCCGCCCCGATCATCGTCGGGTCGCTGGGCCGGCTGGTGATCGGCCCGCTGACCGACCGGTTCGGCGGCCGGGCCATGTTCGTCGTCGTATCCCTGGCGGCGATCCCCCCGGTGCTGGCGGTCGGCTTCACCGAATCGCACGCCGAGTTCCCGCTGCTGCTGGTGTCGGCGGTCTGCCTGGGCGTGGCTGGAACCGTGTTCGCCGTCGGTATCCCGTTCGCCAACAACTGGTTCGAGCCCGCCCGACGCGGCTTCGCCGCCGGGGTGTTCGGGATGGGCATGGTGGGCACCGCGGTCTCGGCATACTTCACCCCGCGGCTGGCCCGGCGGTTCGGGCTGTTCGACACCCACCTGGTCGTCGTGGCCGCTCTCGCGGTCACCGCGGCGCTCTGCGCGCTGTTGATGCACGACGGCCCGTACTTCGTCCGCAACACCGTCCCGGTGCTGCCGAAGCTGATCGCCGCGGCGAGACTGCCGGTCACCTGGCAGATGTCGGTGCTGTACGCGGTGGTGTTCGGTGGGTTCGTCGCGTTCAGCAACTTCCTGCCCACCTACGTCAAGACCATCTACGGGTTCTCGTCGGTCGCGGCGGGCAGTCGCACCGCGGCCTTCGTGGTGGCTGCGGTGCTGGCCCGGCCGGTCGGCGGGGCGCTGGCCGACCGGATCGCCCCCAGGTACGTGGTGCTGGGCTCGCTCGCCGGCGTGGCGACGTTCGCCTCGATCGCGATTCTCAAACCGCCGCCGGAGCTGTGGTCGGCGACGACGTTCATCTCCCTGGCGCTCTGCCTGGGCGCCGGCACCGGCGCGGTGTTCGGCTGGGTCACCCGCCGGGCGCCGGCGGGCGGGCTCGGCGCGATCACCGGGGTCGTCTCGGCCGCGGGCGGGTTGGGTGGCTACTTTCCGCCGCTGCTGATGGGCGCCACCTACGACCCGGTGCACAACGACTACACCGTCGGGCTGGCGCTGCTGGTGGCCGTCGTGCTGGTCGCGTTGGGCTACACTGCGTTACGACTTCGGCCGGATGGGCGGGGGTGAACCGGTGCGCAGCATCGACAGGTCGGCGCTCGTGGCCCGGCCGAGTGTACAGCTGGCCCTGGCCACCTGGGTGTCGGTGATCAACTTCTGGGCGTGGAACCTGATCGCCCCGGTGGCGATCACCGACGCCGCGTACATGAAGCTGACCAGCACCGAGGTATCGCTGCTGGTGGCCACCCCGGTCCTGATCGGGTCGTTGGGGCGGATGGTGACCGGCCCGCTGACCGACCGGTTCGGGGGCCGCGCCCTGTTCATCGGGATCACGGTGGCGTCCATCGTCCCGGTGCTGGCCGTCGGGCTCGCCGAACAGGTGGGCCGCTTTCCGCTGGTCCTGCTCTCCGCGTTGCTGCTCGGTGTGCCCGGTGCGGTGTTCGCGGTCGGTATCCCGTTCGCCAACAACTGGTTCGAGCCGTCCCGCCGCGGCTTCGCCACCGGTGTCTTCGGCATGGGCATGGTGGGCACGGCGTTGTCGGCGTTCTTCACCCCGCGAATGGTGCGCCGGCTCGGGCTGGTCCCCACCCACCTGATCATCGCGACGGCGCTGGCCCTCACCGCGGTGGTCTGCCTCGCGGTGCTGCACAACGGCCCGCACTTCCGGCCCTACACCGCCCGGGTGCTGCCCAAGCTGCTGTCGGCGGCCCGGCTGCGGGTCACCTGGGAGATGGCGCTGCTGTACGCGATCGTGTTCGGCGGGTTCGTCGCGTTCAGCAACTACCTGCCGATCTACATCAAGACCATCTACGGGTTCTCCCAGATCGGCGCCGGTGAACGCACCGCGGCGTTCGCCCTGGCCGCGGTGCTGGCCCGGCCGGTCGGCGGGGCGTTGGCCGACCGGATCGCCCCCAAGTACGTGGTGCTGGCTTCGCTTTCCGGTGTCGCGGTGATGGCGTCGATCGCCACCTTCCAGCCGCCGCCGGACGTCTGG
>NZ_JBYCLB010000113.1:0-2448 GCF_057473705.1 Mycobacterium sp. TH-M15
GCGCCTGCTCCTCGGCCAGTGCCCGGCCGATCTCGGCCAGCTCCCGCTCGGCGTCGGCGTCCGGCTCCACCTGCAGCAGCGTCCGGCGGGCGTCCTCGACGCGGCCCTTGAGCAGATACCAGCGTGCGGTGTCGGGGATTCGGGCCAGCAGCAGCACCACCAGGACGGCGGGCACCGCCGCCAGGCCCAGCATCGCCCGCCAGTTGTGCGCGTCGGCCAGCAGGTAGGCCGCCAGATATCCGGCGATGATGCCGATGACGGTCGCCAGGCCGTAGCCGACCAGCAGCGAGCCGCGCATCGCGGCGGGCGCCGACTCGGCGACGAACACCGGGACCACCACCACCGACACCCCGATGGTGATTCCCAGCAGCAGCCGGGCCACCGTCAGCATCGGCACCGACACCGAGACCGCGCCCAGCACCGCGAACGCCGCGTAGGCGATGGCCACCAGCACCATCGACCTCTTCCGGCCGAACGTATTGGCCAGCCAGCCGCCGCCGGCCGCCCCGGCGATCTCGCCGATCACCGTCGCGGTCGCCACCATCTCCTGCTCGGCCGAGGAGAGACCGAATTCGTCCTCGATGAACAGCAGCGCCCCGGCGATGTTGGACAGGTCGTAGCCGTAGATGACCCCGACGCTGGCCGCCGCGACACCCACCACGAGCACCAGCGGTGTGGATCGTCGTAGCTCCCCGATGCGGCCCACCATGCTCCCGGTTCCGTGTCCTAGCACCTACCCAAACACACGGTAGGGGATGGCGGCCGGGAACTAGCGATGCCGTGCGTCCGGCACGTCGCCCACGTCGCCGCCGACCGGCGGGTCGCCCACGATGGCGTACCAGTAGGTGAGGCCGGCGGTCGCGAACTCGACCACGGCGGCGATGGTCCACACCGGGTGCGGCATGCCGGTGGCGGCCATCGACAGCAACCGGGCCGCCCCGATCAGCGCCATGATCGCCGCCAGCAGCCGCACCGCGGCCGCCGGGACCGGCGACCGGCGCACCGCCCAGAGATAGCCGATGCCGTAGAAGATCAACAGCGGGCCGGCCGCCCGGGTCTCGCTGTCCACGGTCGGGTCGACCGGGCCGGCGCCGGGAATCGCCTGCGTCGAGTAGCCCAGCCGGCTCACCCCGATCACGACCAGCACGATGCCGGTCACCCAGCAGACCAGCTTCAGCGAGGTGCGCAGCATGTCAGTGCTGGGGCCGTCGGTTTATCGACCGGGCCATCATGATCAGCCCAAACACGATCATCGTCCCGATCACCGCCACCCCCACCCGAACCGGCCCGGCACCGGCGTCGACCGGCACCATCGGGCTGGCCAGGGCGACGTCGACCGGGGCGACGGCCCGGGGTGCCAGGGTGGGGTCCGGTTCGATCAGCGTCCCGACCCGGGTGCCCGGGTCGGTGGCGAAGCCGTAGTCGAGCAGGCGTGCCGTCTGCTGCCACGGCGGGATCGGCGCCCGGCTGCCGCGCAGCAGCACCGCCACCAGCCGGCGGCCGTCGCGCTGCGCCGCGCCGACGAACGTCTGCCCGGCGTCGTCGGTGTACCCGGTCTTGCCGCCCAGCGCACCGGGGTAGCGGGTGAGCAGCTGGTTGTCGTTCTCCAGCGGGTAGCCGGGATGGTCGCCGTGGCCCGGGAAGTCGAAGGTGTGGGTCGCGACGATGTCGGTGAAGACCGGATTGGCCCAGGCGTACCGGTAGAACAGGCCGAGGTCGTAGGCCGACGTGCTCATGCCGGGCCCGTCCAGTCCGGACGGGGTCGCGACCCGGGTGTCGTCGCCGCCGAGCCGTGCGGCCAGCGCGTTGATCTTCTCGATCGCCACCGGCATCTCGCCCAGCTGGCCGGCCAGGGCGTTGGCGGCGTCGTTGCCCGACCCCATCAACAGCCCGTGCAGCAGCTCGTTGACGGTGTAGCTGCCGTCGGCGTCGACGCCCACCTTGGTGCCCTCCGCCCGGGCGTCTTCGACGGTGCCGGCCACCGGCGCGTTCAGGTCGAGCTCGTTGATCGCCGCCATCGCGACCAGCACCTTGATCACGCTGGCCGGCCGGTGCCGGCCGTGCGGGTCCCGGGCGGCGATGACGGCGCCGCTGTCCAGGTCGGCGACCAGCCACGCCTCGGCGGATACGTCCTCGGGAACCGGCGGCGCGCCGGCGGCCGTGACGACACCGCAGCCGCCGAGCGGGTCACCGCCGACCGGGGTGCGCGGCACCGGCAGCGGCAGCGGCGGCTCACCGGCCTCGGGGATCTCGGAGGTGTCCACCGCCGGCGGCGTGCTGACCTTGTACGGGCAGTTGACCGGCCCCGCGTTGGGCTCGGGCGGCTCGGCCGCCGCCACCGGCGCCCCGAGCAGCAGGGCCGCGGTGGCCAGGCGTGACGCAGAACGTAACCAGATCATCGTGTCTGCAGAGTAGGCACTCCGGCCCGGGAAACCGGGGAGCCACGCT
>NZ_JBYCLB010000114.1:0-4562 GCF_057473705.1 Mycobacterium sp. TH-M15
CCGGCGCCCGCCGGTCGGGGGCCGCCGTCGACGTCGGCCTGCTCTGCGCCGAGCGGCTGCGCCGGGGCACCTTCGACGACAACCGGCGGCACCATCGGGCAACCGGCGCGTTCCGGCGGGTGGAGTTCACCGTCGACCCGCCGACCAGCGACGTCGGGCTGGTGCGGGCGGTCGAGCGTTTTCCGTTCGTACCGTCGGACCCGGCGCGGCTGCAGCAGGATTGCTACGAGGCCTACAACATCCAGGTCTCCGGCTTGGAGCAGCGGCTGCGGGCGCTGGACCATCCGAAGGTGGTGATCGGGGTCTCCGGGGGGCTGGACTCGACGCACGCGTTGATCGTCGCGGCGCGGGCGATGGACCGGGAGAACCGGCCGCGCAGCGACATCCTGGCGTTCACCATGCCGGGCTTCGCCACCGGTGAGCGGACCAAGGCCAACGCGATCGCCCTGAGTAAGGCGTTGGGTGTCACCTTCGAGGAGGTCGACATCCGCGCCACGGCCGGCATGATGCTGACCGAGATCGACCATCCGTTCGGCCGCGGCGAACCGGTCTACGACGTGACGTTCGAGAACGTCCAGGCCGGTCTGCGCACCGACTACCTGTTCCGCATCGCCAACCAACGCGGCGGGATCGTGCTGGGCACCGGAGATCTCTCCGAGCTCGCGCTGGGCTGGTCGACCTACGGGGTCGGCGACCAGATGTCGCACTACAACGTCAACGGCGGCGTGCCGAAGACGCTGATCCAGCACCTGATCCGGTGGGTGATCAACTCCGGTGAGTTCGGCGCGGACGTCTGCGAGGTGCTGGGCTCGGTGCTCGGCACCGAGATCACCCCGGAGCTGGTTCCCGGAACCGACGCCGGCGTCCAGCGCAGCGAGGACGTCGTCGGGCCGTACGAGCTGCAGGACTTCACGCTGTTCCAGGTGTTGCGCCACGGATTCCGTCCGTCGAAGATCGCGTTCCTGGCCTGGCACGCCTGGCATGACGTCGACCACGGCGGTTGGCCGCCGGGCCACCCGGCCGGCAAGCGGTCGGCGTACTCACTCGGTGAGATCCGGCGCTGGTTGACCGTGTTCGTCCAGCGGTTCTATGCGTTCAGCCAGTTCAAACGATCGGCGTCACCGAACGGGCCGAAGGTCTCCGCCGGCGGGTCGCTGTCGCCGCGCGGTGATTGGCGAGCTCCATCGGACATGTCCGCCCGGATCTGGCTGGAGGAGATCGACCGCGACGTTCCGGAGGACTGACCGGCGCCGATCACTCCGCGGCGGCGATCTTCTCGGCGATCTTGTCGACGACCGAAACGGCCTGGTCGCGGGTGTCGGCGGCGCAGGTGCTCACGTCGATCACCACGTTGTTGCGGGCCGCCAGCGCCCGCAGGCACGCCCACCCCTGCCCGCCTTCCTGGGTGCGCAGCATGGTGAGAATCCCGTCGTGCTCACTCGTCGCGCCCAGCCCCCAGGTGTAGACGGCGTCGTCCGGGTCGTCGACGAATTCGTCGGTGATGGTGCGGTTGTCGCAGCTCGCCCAACCGGTGACCTGGTTCTGGTACGCGTCGTTAGCCGCGCCGGCATCTCGGAACGCCACCACGGCCTGTTCGACGATGTGGTGGTAGTCGTCTTTGTTCTCGCGAAGATCCTGGCGTTGGACGCCGAGCCAACCGGTGCCGGCGTAGACCTCCTGTAAGGCCGGCCAGAGGAGGGCCACGCAGTCGTTGTCGACGATACGGCCGTGGTACATGTGGTCGCCGGAGGTCACGATCTTCAGCCCGCCGGCCCCGGTGATGGCGGAGAGCTCCCCGGTGGAGAGCAGCAGCCCGGTCAGGTCGCCGGACGCGACGGGTTTCGGCGCGCGGCCCAGGGTCGGCGCCGGCTCGGCGCTGCCATCGGTGGTAACCGTGCACCCGGTCGTGAGAACGGCGAACATCACGACTGCCGATACTCGGCGCATGCGACACCCCTCTGTGAGCCGTCGGGCACCGACCGGTGACGCTCGGGCACGGTTCGTTATTCGGCGGCGGAGACCTTCTCCGCGATCTGCTTGACGATCCTAGGGCCTTGGTCCTTGATCGAATCGGCGCAGATCTTGACGTCGATGACGATGTTGTTGACCGCTCCGAGCGACCGTTGACACCCCCAGCCGTGGCCGCCCGCCTGGGTGCTCGACACGGTGAGAACTCCGTCGTTCTCGGCGGCCGTCCCCAGCGTCCAGTCGACGCCGGTGCGGATGTCCGGCATGTCCAGATCGCGATCGTTGAGCCGGCGGTTGTCGCAGGTGGGCCAGCTGCTCACCTGGCCGGCGTAGAAGTCATGGGTGGCGAGCGCGTCCGAGAACGCCACCACGGCCTGGTAGACGATGTGGTCGTAGTCCTCGTCGTCCTCGCGAAGCTCCTGCCACCGCAGCGCCTGCCAGCCGGCTCCGGCGTAGACGGCGTTCTCCGCGATCAGCCAGAGCCCCAGGCAGTCGCTGTCGGCGATCCGGTCGAGGAATGTCTTGGTGCCGGAGCGCAGGACCCGGAGCCCACCGGCGCCGATCGCGGTGTCGGCCTCGCCGGAGCTGAGCAGCAACCCGGGTAGCGCACCGGCTGCCAGGGGGTTCGGTGCGTGGCCCAGGGTCGGTGCCGGGACGGGCCTTCCCGCGGTGGTGCTCGCGCATCCAGCGGTGACGGCGGTCAGCACCAGCACGGCGGCCAGCAGCCGCCGGGTGCGATCCCCGCCGCGCACGGTCACGGCTTCGCCGAGATCTTCTCGGCGATCAGTCTGGCGAGCTGGACGCCCTGGTCGCCGATGTCGTCGGCGCAGGTTTCCACGTCGATGACGACGTTGTTGGCCGCGCTCAGCGCACGCTGGCAGGCCCAGCCCCGGCCGTTCACCTGACTTCGCAGGATGGTGAGGACGCCGTCCTTCTCGGCGGCGGCGTTCAACGACCAGTCGGTGCCGTGCGCGTCCGGGTCGCCGACTTGTCGGTCGTTGAAGGTGCGGTTGTTGCACTCGCCCCAGCTGCTGACCTGGGCGGTGTAGACGTCGTGCGCGGCCAGGCCGTCCGGGAATCCCACTACCGCCTGGAACACGATGTGGTCCCACTTGTCGAGGCTCTCCCGGAACTGCTGTCGCCGCACGCCCAGAAACCTAGTCCCGCCGTACACGCTCTGCTCGGTGCCACCCCAGGTGGGCAGGCAGTCCATGTCGGCGATGCGGTGCGAAAGCATGTCGTCGCCGGAGCCGACCTTCGTCATCCCGTTGGTCCCCATGACGGTGTTGATCTCCCCGGTGTCGAGCAGCACCTCGGTCAACGCGTTTGCCGCGATCGGCTTGGGGGCATGCCCGAGCGTCGGCGCGGGGGCGGCGATGCCCTCGGTCGTCGTCGTGCAGCCGGTCGCCAGCGTGGCCAGCGCGATCATGGTCAGCGCCCGACGCATTTCCTGGCCTCCTGTGCTCTGTCGGCTCAACGCCGACGGTCGGACGAACACTGGCGAGTATGCCAGGGCCGCGACCATCCTGACCGGATCATCGGTCGGCCTCGACCGCCGCGTCGATCGCCGCAGTGGTCGGTGCCGACTCGCCGGCGCCGGGCACCTGGGTGGCCAGCGCCCCGGCCACGTTGGCCCGGCGGATCGCCCGCAGCGGCCCGGTGGGCCAGCCGGCGGCCAGCACCCCGGTGAACGCATCTCCGGCTCCGGAGGTGTCGACCGGCCGCAGATCCAGGGTGGGCACCGCAATCCTCCGGCCATCCGGGCCGGTGTATTCGGCTCCTTCCGGGCCCAGGGTGACGACCAGGTGTTTGACCGGCCAGTGCCAGTCGTGGACCTCGACCTCGTTGACCACGACCACGTCGGTGACCGCGGCGAGTTGTTCCAGGAGTGCCGGGTCGGCGCCGGCCGGGGAGACGTTGACCATCACCGTGGCACCGGCGTCGTGGCCGATTCGGGCGGCGGCCACCGCGGTGGCCACCGGGATCTCCAGCTGCATCAGCAGCACGTCGCAGTCGGCGATGGTCTCCCGCACCGCGGTCGCGTCGGCGGTCAACGAGCCGTTGGCGCCGGCCGCGACGATGATCGCGTTCTCCCCGGAGTCTTCGACCATGATGGTCGCCGCTCCACTCGGGCCCGGCACCACGATCAGCCCGTCGGTGCCGACGCCGTTACCGGCCAGGTGGGCACGCAGCTGTTCGGCCGCCGGGTCGTCGCCGACGGCGCCGACGAACTGCACTCGGGCGCCGGCCCGGGCCGCGGATACCGCCTGGTTGGCGCCCTTGCCGCCGGGGACCGAGCGCACCGACGTCGCCAGCACCGTCTCGCCGGGCTTCGGCAGCGCGTCGACGGTCAGCACGGTGTCCAGGTTCACGCTGCCGACCACGCACACCGTGGTCGGCAGGCTCATCGGCTGCTCCGTCTCGCCGCGTCCCGGCGCCGTGCCACGAAACGATGTGTCATGCGCCGACTCTAGTGTCGGCAGCGCGGCCGGAGATAACTGCGCCAACCCGGCGGGGCGTTCCGGCCGCTCGGTGGCGGCCGATTCGCTTAAGGGATGAGTTTGTCGGCACCGTCGGACAGCGAGCCGGCCCAG
>NZ_JBYCLB010000115.1:0-3237 GCF_057473705.1 Mycobacterium sp. TH-M15
ACCGCCACCGGCGAGCTGCTCAAGCACATCCGGGTGTTGCCGGTGCCCCGCGGGCTCTCGCCGGCCCGGGTGCTGGCCGCCCGCGGGCTTTTCGAAACCTTCGGCTCATTCCGGATACCCGGGCTGGCACACCGGCCGGTGCGCGAGTTGGTGGAGTTCGTGGCGGTCGGCAGCGGCGCCGACCCGCGGGCCGCGCGCTTGATCCACGAACTCTTCGACGCCACCCCGCCGGCCGGGCGGGGCGGCTGCGGCAAGGCACTGATCGCTTCACTGGGCGCGCAGCACATCGACCTGTCCGGGCTGACCGTGCCGACGCTGGTGATCGGCAGCGAAGAGGACCGGCTCACCCCGATCCGGCAGGCCCGCAAGATCGCCGGCGCGGCACCCAAACTGGCCGGCCTGATCGAGCTCTCCGGCGGGCACTGCTCGATGCTGGAGCGGCCGCAGGAGGTCAACCGGGCGCTGCGGGGACTCGTCGAATCGGTGTCCGGCGACAGCCGGCCGGCGTGATCGGAAAGCCTCGTCTGGGCGCAATCGCCCTGGTCGCGGCGCTTCTGCTGGTGCCGGGCTGTACCCGGGCGGTCTTCGGCACACCGGCCGGGCCGGCCGGGCCCACCGAGCCGGTGTCGGGGTCCGATCAGCCGCGGCATTTCTCCGGCCCCAGCGTGCTGCCGTTCACCGGCCTCACCCGGCCGACCGGGGTGGCGGTGGACGCGGACGGAAACGTCTACGTCGCCGACGCCGGTAACCACCGGGTGCTCAAGCTGGCGTCCGGCGCCCAGACCGAGCTGCCGTTCACCGGCCTGGGGAACCTGACCGGTATGGCGGTGACCGGGCCCGGCGACGTCTACGTCTGCTACTTCACCAGCGGCTATCCCGGCGTCGGCACGGTGGTGAAGCTGGCCGCCGGGTCCGAGAGCCAGACCGAGCTGGGTTTCACCGGCCTGATCGACCCGCGCGGGGTGGCGGTCGACGCCGCCGGCAACGTCTACGTCGCCGACCGGCGGATCCAGGCGGTGGTCCGGCTCGATGCCGGGTCCGGCAGCCAGTCGACGCTGCCGTTCGTCGGGCTGGAGTTCGCCAGTGGGGTGGCCGTGGACGCCGCCGGCAACGTCTACGTCACCGACACCGGGACCTCCGACAACCGGGTGCTGAAGCTGGACGCCGGATCGCGCACCCAGACCGTGCTGCCGTTCACCGGGCTGAGTCAGCCGTACGGGGTGGCGGTGGACGCCGCGGGCGATCTCTACGTCGGCGACGCCAACAACGGCCAGGTGCTGATGCTGCCGGCGGGGTCCGCCGGCCCGACGGTGTTGCCGTTCGGGAGTCGCTCTCCGGAAGGGCTGGCGGTGGACACCGACGGAAACGTCTACGCCGCCGACTCGCAGGGCGGCCGGGTGCTGAAGCTGACCGCGGAATAGCGGAGCCGGGCTACGGCGCTACCGCCACCCAGTCGGGGAACCCGGACGGGTCGTGCCGGCCCAGCACGCCGTGCTCGTAGAGTCCCCAGCCCACCACCGGGTCGCCGTCGCCGTCCCGGCAGAGGGCCCGCCCGACGTGGTCGATGACGCCGAACCCGCTGCGGGCGACGATCGCCGGGTCGGTCATGTCGTAGCTGAGCCGCTCGGTGAACTTCTCGCCGCGCCACTGCCCGTGCAGCCAGTCGATGTCGCCGCCGTAGCCGCCGCCGACGTGGATCGGCGCTGCCAGCTTGGACTCCACCTCGAAGGCCACCGGGGTGCCGTCCGGGCGGGTGGCCGCGCTGGTGGCGCCGGTCGGGATCCGGGTGCCGGAGACGTATCGGGTGGTCACCCGTGGCCAGCCCAGCTGCTCGACCCGGCCGTCGCGCCAGATGCGCGTGCAGTCGTTGAGCGACCGGAACCCGTCGGGCTCCTCCTGAATGATCAGCACGACGGCGAAGTCGTCGAACGCCATCGGCGCATACAGCCACCACATGCCCTCGAACGGCGGATCGGTGGGGCGCCCCGCCGGCACGCGTTAGCCGACCGGGCGGATGCCCCACGGCCCGTCCCGGCTGCCCATCCAGCTGGCCGGGTCGACGGCGATCTCCTCGCCGTCGATCGCGATCCGCCCGCTCCAGCTGCCCAGCTGGGCGAAGCGCTGCGCGTCCAGCGTCACCCGGCTGCCGGACCGCAGCACGTGCGGCTGCTCTTGCACCACGTCGAAGAGTCCCCGCCAGGTCAGGTCGACGGCGATGCCTTCGGTCTCCTCGCACACCACCCGCAGCCGGCGCAGCGGCTCGGTGACCTCGACGCGGTACGCCCCGACGTGCGGGTGCAACCGGTCGGCGTCGATCACGTCGGAGAGATGCACCGCGGTCTGGGTACCGCTGGGTCCAACGTCGCCGGATCCGCGGCTCCGGCGCCGGACCAGCACGAAGGCGTCCTTGACCCCCAGGTTGGGGTAGTAGCCGATGCCGGAGATGACGAAGATCTCGCCGGTGCGGTCGTGGGCGTTGAAGTAGGACCGGTCGTAGAAGTTGCGGTCCGAGGAGCCCGGCCAGGCGATCGGCTGCGGCAGTTGGTGAATCGGGTACTCGTCGAGCGGTCCGATCATCGGACGTCCTCTCCGATCAGGCGCTTGAGCAGGCCGGCGTGGTAGAAGAACGACTCCGGGCAGACGCCGGCGTCCTCCGGTGCCGGCTGCTCGCCGAAGTGCACCCGCCGGGCGCCGGTGCGCATGAACACCACCGCCCAGATCAGCGCCGAGTACGCGTAGAACCAGTGCAGGTCGGCCAGTTCGACGCCGGTGCGCCGGCGGTACTCGGCCCGCACGTCGGCCTCGGTAAGCACGTCGGGCAGCCCGGGCAGCCCGCCCAGCTCGGCGATCTCCTGAAACACCCGGTGCGCGAAGATCAGCCACGCCACGTCGAATTCGCGCGGCCCCAGCGACGCCTCCTCCCAGTCCAGCACCGCCACCGGCGCGAAGTCGCGGTAGAGCACGTTGCCGATCCGGGCGTCGCCCCAGCACAGCACCGGCGGCGCGGCGTCGGCGTCGGCCGGCCAGTGCGCCGCCAGCCAGTCGAAGGTGCGTTCCAGCAGCGGCGAGCGGCCGATGTCGGCCGCGGCGAACTCATACCAGGACCGCACCCAGCCGACGTGCCGGCGCAGCGCGGTCGCCCCGGTCCGGCCCTCCTCCAGGAACCAGAACGTCTGCTCCGGGTTCGGGATCGAGTGCAGCTGGGCCAGCACGTCCACGGTGGCGTCCTGCAGCGCC
>NZ_JBYCLB010000116.1:0-2841 GCF_057473705.1 Mycobacterium sp. TH-M15
GTCGGCGGTCGAATCGGAGTCCACAGCTGGCAGCGTCATACCACAAGTGTGGACACACCAAACCAGAAAACCTAACTAATTACTGCGCGAGTCCTAAGTGCGATGGAGTGGAACGGTGGGAGAATCGAATCAGTACCTGCGTCCGGTCGCTTTTTCACCGGTTTCAGGAGCCGACCCGAGGAGCGCAGATGACGACCATCGATCCGAAGGCACCGGTCTTGGTCACCGGGGGCAGCGGGTACATCGCCAGCTGGATCGTGCGCTACCTGCTTGAGGACGGCCACCGGGTGCGCGCGACGGTGCGCGACCCGGAGAAGCCGACGGGGCTGGAGCACCTGCACGCCCTGGACCGAGAGCACCCCGGGCAGCTGACCCTGCACGCCGCCGACCTGTTGGACCGAGGCAGCTTCGCCGCCGCGATGGACGGCTGCGAGCTGGTCATCCACACCGCGTCGCCGTTCCTGATGGGGCACATCCGGGACCCGCAAGCCGAGCTGATCCGCCCGGCGCTGGAGGGCACCCGCAACGTGCTGGCCGGCGTGGACCAGACCGAGTCGGTCAAGCGGACGGTGCTGACCAGCAGCGTCGCCGCGATCTACGGCGACTGCGCCGACATGTTGGGTAAGGACTGCTTCACCGAGGCGGACTGGAACACCACCAGCACGCCTCACCACCAGCCGTACTCGTACTCGAAGACGCTCGCCGAACGGGAGGCGTGGGCGATCCAGGGTGCGCAGCAGCGCTGGGACCTGGTCACCATCCACCCGTCGATGGTGCTGGGCCCGGCGCTGACCACCGCGAGCGTCTCCGGGAGCATCACCACGATGCAGCGGTTCGCCGACTACTCGATGGCCGCCGGCACGCCCGCACTGCGGATCGGCGTGGTCGACGTGCGTGACGTCGCGCGGGCGCACGTCGCCGCCGGCTTCACCCCGGCGGCGCACGGGCGTTACGTGGTCAGCTCCGAAGTGGTCAGCATGCTCGACCTGAGCCGGGCGCTGCGGGCGCAGTTCGGCCCGCGACTGTCGTTTCCCACCCGCGAGCTGCCGACGTTCCTGATCAAGGCCGTCGCCCCGTTCGTCGGGCTGACCCGCAGGTTCGTCGACCGCAACGTCGGCTGGCCGCTGTGCTTCGACAACGCACGCACCGTCGCCGAGCTCGACGTCGCGTTCCGCCCGGCCGCGGAGTCGGTGGTCGAGCACTTCCAGCAGATGATCGACGACGGCCTGGCCCGGCGGTAGGGCCCGGCGTGTCGGCCGGGGACGCGCACGCTCGCGGCAGGGGGCGCCCCAAGTAAGCTGGCCTATCGTGCAAAAACGGCGGCGTCTGGGAGTCATGGGTGGGACGTTCGATCCCATCCACAACGGACATCTGGTCGCCGCCAGCGAGGTGGCCGACCGGTTCCGGCTCGACGAGGTCGTCTTCGTGCCGACCAGTCAGCCGTGGCTGAAGGGCCGCCCGGTCAGCGCCGCCGAGGACCGCTACCTGATGACGGTGATCGCCACCGCGGCCAACCCCCGGTTTTCGGTGAGCCGGGTCGACATCGACCGCGGCGGTGCCACCTACACCAAGGACACCCTGCGGGATTTGCGTGCGCTCAACCCGGACGCCGAGCTGTACTTCATCACCGGAGCCGACGCGCTGGCCTCGATCCTGGCCTGGCAGGACTGGCAGCAGCTGTTCGAGGTCGCCCGGTTCGTCGGGGTGAGCCGGCCGGGTTACGAGCTGGACGGTGACCACCTGGCCGACGTGCTGCCGCAGCTGCCGGCCGACGCGCTCACCCTGGTCGAGGTGCCGGCGCTGGCGATCTCGTCGACCGACTGCCGGCTGCGCGCTGCCGAGGCACGGCCGATCTGGTACCTGGTGCCCGACGGGGTGGTCCAGTACGTGACGAAGCGCCGGCTGTACCGGAGCGCGACGTGACCGCGACCTCGGAGGCGGTGCAGATGGCGGCGGTGGCCGCGGCGGCGGCCGCCGAGAAACTCGCCGACGATGTCGTGGTGATCGACGTCTCGGCGCAGTTGGTTATCACCGACCTGTTCGTGATCGCCTCGGCGTCCAACGAGCGGCAGGTCAACGCGATCGTCGACGAGGTGGAGGAGAAGATGCGCCGGGCCGGTTACAAGCCGGCCCGCCGCGAGGGCGCCCGCCAGGGCCGCTGGACGCTGCTGGACTACGTCGACATCGTGGTGCACATCCAGCACCAGGACGAACGCGACTTCTACGCGCTGGACCGGCTCTGGCGTGACTGCCCGACGATCGACGTGGGCACACCGTGAGGGCGCGCCGGCTGATCATGCTCCGCCACGGGCAGACCGAGTTCAACGCCGGCAGCCGGATGCAGGGCCAGCTGGACACCGCGCTGAGCGATGTCGGGCGGGCTCAGGCGGCCGCGGCCGCCCGGATTCTGGCCAAGGAACAGCCGCTGCTGATCGTGTCGTCGGACCTGCGCCGCGCCTACCACACCGCGGTGGTGGTCGGCGAGCACACCGGTCTGCCGATCCGGGTGGACTCCCGGCTGCAGGAGACCCATCTGGGCGACTGGCAGGGCCTGACCCATCAGCAGGTGGACAGCGCCGCGCCGGGCGCCCGACTGGCGTGGCGGGACGACGCCACCTGGGCGCCGCACGGCGGCGAGAGCCGGGTCGACGTGGCGCGGCGCAGCGAGCCGGTGGTCGCCGAGCTGGTCGCCGGTGAGCCGGGTTGGGGCGGCACCGCCGCCGAGCCCGGCCGGCCGGTGCTGCTGATCGCCCACGGCGGGCTGATCGCCGCGTTGACCGCCGCCCTGCTGCGGCTTCCGGTGGACAACTGGCCGGCGCTGGGCGGCTTGGGCAACGCCAG
>NZ_JBYCLB010000117.1:0-1878 GCF_057473705.1 Mycobacterium sp. TH-M15
AGGATCACTGATATGGCCGAGAACCCGACCGTTGAGGAGCTGAGGGCTCCGCTGCTGGCCGCGATCGGCGCTGCCGACCTGGCGCTGGCCACCATGAGCGACCTGATCGCCAACCTGCGCGACCGGGCCGAGGAAGCCCGCGGCGACGCGAGCAGCCGGGTCGAGGAGCGCCGGGCGCGCTTCGCCGAGCTGCGCGACGAGCTGCCCGAGCAGTTCGCCGAGCTGCGTGAGCGGTTCACCTCCGACGAGCTGCGCAAGGCTGCCGAGGGTTACGTCGAGGCCGCCACCAGCCGGTACAACGAGCTGGTGGCGCGTGGCGAGACGGCGCTGCAGCGGCTGCGCCAGTCGCGGCTGGAGGAAGCGTCGGCGCGCGCCGAGGGCTACGTCGACCAGGCCGTCGAGCTGACCCAGGAGGCGCTGGGCAACGTTGCCACCCAGACCCGCGCGGTCGGTGAGCGTGCCGCCAAGCTGGTCGGTATCGAGCTGCCCAACAAGGACGCGGCCAAGAAG
Source organism: Mycobacterium sp. TH-M15 (assembly GCF_057473705.1). Taxonomy (NCBI): domain Bacteria; kingdom Bacillati; phylum Actinomycetota; class Actinomycetes; order Mycobacteriales; family Mycobacteriaceae; genus Mycobacterium; species Mycobacterium sp. TH-M15. The sequence continues at coordinate 511 of NZ_JBYCLB010000117.1, forward strand.
GCTCCCGCCAAGAAGGCGCCGGCCAAGAAGGCCGCGGCCAAGGCCCCGGTCAAGAAGGCCGCGAAGGCCGTGCAGAAGGCGACCAAGAAGGTCACCCAGAAGTAGTCCGGAACAGCGCTGCTCGACTCCGCGTCGCCCTGGCCGGCGGCGCGGAGTCGACGGCGGGGACGGTAGCCGCCTAGGCTTGCAGCGTGAGCGCTCAAGCACCGGTGACTACCGTTCTGGCCGTTTTGGGGTACGTCGTCCTCGGGACGGTGGTGTATGCCTTCGTCCACGCGGCGATGCAGCGGCCGGACGCCTACATCGCCGCGGAGAAGCTGACCAAGCCGGTGTGGCTGCTGATCCTGGCGGGCAGCGGACTGGTCGCGTTGTTGCTCGATGTGCTGGGAATGGCGATCGCGGCCTGCGCGGCCGGCGTCTACCTGGCCGACGTGAAACCCAGATTGCTCGAGGTCCAAGGCAAGTCGCGCTGAGCGGCGTGCGCGGCCGGATCGTGGCGGTCGTGGCCGGTCTGCTCATGGTGCCGACGGCATCCGCATCGGCCGATGCCGGCCCGCCGTACGTCGACCACACCGAGTGGGTGAGCTACAACGGCCAGCCCGAAATGCTCAGCCTGCGGGTGTATCCGACGCCGGCGGCCCGGGCGGCCGGCGCCCGGGCGGGTGTGTTGGCCGACGCCGATCCGGCCGCCCAGGAAGCCTGGCGCGAGGTGCTGGCCAGCGCCCCGGACGCCGACACACCGGGGATGCGTGAACAGTTCCTCTGCCACTGGCGGTTCGCCGAGTTCGCCCGCCCCGGCAAGCTCAGCTGGAACCTGGAGCCGTGGCGTCCGGTCGTCGACGACGTGGTGATGGTCGGCTCGAACTGCAATCCCGGCGCCGCCGAGGAGACCTTCTGATGAGCGCGCGGCTGACCCGCGGTGAGCTGGCCGCGCTCGTCGACCACACCCTGCTCGCCCCGGAAGCCACCGCCGCCGAGGTGGTGGGGCTGCTCGCCGACGCCGCCGATCTCGGGGTCGGCGCGGTCTGCGTGTCGCCGTCGATGGTGCCGGTGGCGGTGGCGGCCAACTCGGCCAACTCGACTGCGGTCGTGGTCGCCACCGTCGCGGGCTTCCCGTCCGGCAAGCATCTGCCGCAGATCAAAGCCGAAGAGGCCGCGCGGGCGGTCGCGGCCGGCGCCGCCGAAGTGGACATGGTGATCGACGTCGGCGCCGCACTGGCCGGCGACTGGGCGGCGGTGCGGTCCGAGATCGCGATGGTGCGCGCCGCCGTGCCCGCTGTGGTGCTCAAGGTGATCATCGAGTCGGCGGTGCTGCTCGGCCTAGCCGGCGAGGCCGCGCTGGTCGGCGCCTGCCGGGCCGCCGAGGCG
>NZ_JBYCLB010000118.1:0-1791 GCF_057473705.1 Mycobacterium sp. TH-M15
GCCACACCGTCAACAGCTATCCGCTGCCGGAAGCCGACGGGTTCCCGGTCGGGGTGGCGGTCGCCGAGGACCACCGGGTGGTGGCCGCGACCAGCACCGGGCAGGTCTACAGCTTCCGGCCGGCGTGAGACCGCGCCGATGACCCAGGCTCCGGAGCCGGCTTGGCGCACCGAGCTGACCTTGGCACGCGGAATCCTCAGCGGTCGGCAAATCCGGACAAGCGGCGGAGCGCAGATGTGATCAGGGACCGTCGTCGAGCCTGATGATCAGATGATCACCACATGCGCCACCTTGCGTGCGCACTGCGCACAGATCGGCCATGCGCTCGCCGGCAGGCTCCATGACGGAGATCTATAGGATCGCAGCCGCCGCGATGCGCCTTGGCGTGCCGCTGGTCTCCCAGGACGGGATATTCAATAGAGCACCCGGGCTTCAGCTCATTACTGCTATCGGCGACTAACAAGTCGCTTCCGGATCTGCTGGTGTCCGTGGAGGCGCTGGCGGCGGTGCCGACCATCGGCCTCGACTACCTCGCGCTCACCCCGGAGGTCGCCGCGGTGGGTCTGGCCGACGTGCTGTTCGGATCGCACTGAACCAGCCGTTCACACCGCCAACGGCGGAATCGCGTTGCGCGGCACCGACACCGACTGCGGTCCGGCGGTCGGCGGCACCAGCTCACCGGGTGCGAAGTAGAAGATCAGCGCGTCGTCGGTGATGGCGAACTGCTGGTAGTGCGCCGGGTCGAGGCCCGCGGCCGGCGAGATCAGCACCGACCACACCCCGGTCTGCTGTTCCAGCTCGTGCTGGACGATCGGGAAGATGACGTCCAGCGGTTTGCTGTCCGGGGCGAACAACGTGTCGAAGGTGATCGGCCGACGCGGGGACAGGTCGTAGTTGAACGCCTGATACCAGGTGGACGGCTGCGGCCCGCCGATGTCCTGGAAGAACTTGAGCACCACGCTCTGGGTGCCGGTCGACGCGCGCCCCGAGCGGTACTGCTCGCTGCTGGCGTGCAGCTCGTAGGGCCGGTCATGCGGCGGGCCGGCCTTGGCGACGCTGACGAAGCCGTCGCGGTCGCGCACCACGCAGTCGGTGAGCGTCTGCTGGTCGGCGTAGTCGACCGGGAACCGCAGATCCAGCACGTAGCTGGTCTTGCTGGTGGCGATGTGGCAGATCTTTCCGGCCTCCAGCACCCCGCCCAGGTCGGTGCAGGAGGTCGCGGCCGTCGACGCCGGCATGCCGACCCAGCCGGCCGCCGCCAGCCCCCCGGCCGCCAGGGTCACCGCCAATCTGCGCATCGGAGGATTCTCTCATCTTCCGGGGATCACCGGGATGGCCGACAGATGAACGCCGTCGGCCGGGCGGATGTCCCGGCGCCGATCCGGGTGATGACGACCGTCAGCGCCAGCCGCCCGCGCAGCCGCAGCCGCCGGCGCAGGCCGTCCGGGTCGGCCTGGACGTCGCGCACGCCGCGGACCAGGATCTCCAGCGCGCCGCAGTCCAGCGCAGTCAGCGCGTCGCGGAGCCGCTTCTCCCGGTAGGCCAGCTGCTCGATCACCTCGAACCCGCGCACCCCCGGCGGCAGCGCATCGCCGGAGAGGTAGGCGATCTCCGGGTCGAGCTGCCACAGCTCGTGCCGGGCGGCGTAGTGACGGACCAACCCGGCGCGCACCACCGCCCCGTCAGGGTCGACGATCCAGCGCCCGGCCGGCCGCACGTCGGTGTCGGCCGGCTCGGCGTCGGTGATCTGCTCGTCGCGGTCCAAGACACTGGCCCGGCGGCGCACCCCGG
>NZ_JBYCLB010000119.1:0-2226 GCF_057473705.1 Mycobacterium sp. TH-M15
GGCACCGCCGGCGGGTCAACCGCCAGCCGCCGCCCCGGCCGCCGCGCCCGGAACAATGCCCGGCGGACCGCCCGGCGCACCACCAGGGCCTGTGGCCCTGACCCTCAAAGACGGGTCACCGGTCACCGTCGCCGACTCCGACCATGCCGGCGCGATCAAGGCGGTCGAGCAGGGCGCGACCCCCGGCGATGCCTACCGCCGCAACAACCTGACCGTCCCACCTCCGGGCACGACGCTGACCAACTACATTGCGCCGGACAAGCTCCAGCCCACCGATTACGCGATGTACCGAGACAAGATGGTGATGATGGCCGGCCCGGACAAGTTCTTCGGCGAAAACGGCGAGGTTCAACCGATTTCGCAGCTACCACACGGCGATTTCCTCGGCTACGGTCGCCCCACCGCATCTGCCCAGATGCCCACGACTCCCGGCGCCGCACCCACCGCCCCGGCGGCGCCGGGCCCAGCCCCCACACCCGCGCCGGGCACACCCCCGCCAACCCAATCGCACTAACGAAAGGACACTTCCGTGAACGAAACACTGCGAGTCGACCCCGACAAAGTCGCCGCCGCGGCCGCGGTTCACCGGGACCTGGCCAGCGACCTTCAGGCCGCCCTAGCGGTGCAATCCCAGCTCGAAGCCGCGCGCAGCGCGCACGGCCCGATCTTCGCCGACTTCAAAGCCGCACTCGGCGAGACGCTGGCCGCCCGCCAAGCCGAGCTCAGCGACCAGCTCGCCATCAACAACGGCGTCGCTGAAACGCTGGAAGCCGAAGCCAGGAACTTCGCGGCCACCGAGGACGCCAACGCGGCCCGCCAAGCAGCCGTCCACGAGTGATGTCCACCGACGTCGACGCCTACGAACAATGGTGCCCGGACGGCATTGTGTACACCCGTGTCTCGGCGTATGGGCCCACGCTGGGTGTCCAGATCGAACCGGCGGCCAGCCAGCTGACCGGCGAACAGCTCGCGCAGCGGCTCATGGCGGTCAACGATGTCGCCTACCTGGCCGGCCGCGTCGCCATCCGTGAACAGTTCGAACGGTACCCGGGTCAGCGCAGCGTGGACGGATTGGAGACCCGCTCCGAGTTATCCGCCGCCGTGGAAAGACTCGATCGACTGCGCCTGCGGGACCGACCTTGAAGGCAGATCCTGACGGCCTGAGCGCAATCGCCACGCGGCTGGCCGCCGCGGCGGGCCACATCGACGACGCCTGCGCGGCGCTCGGTGCTCATCCGCCCCTGGCGAGCGACACCGTGTCGGTGGCCGCCGCCGCCCGGCTCAGCGCCGGCGCCGCGAGCCTTGCCACCAACATCGCATCTCATGGCGCCGATCTGAACCTGCTCGCCCAACGGTGCGGCGAGATCGCCGCCCTGCTGGCAACCCACGAAGCAGACCGCGCATCGGCCGCGGCAACGCTGAGCGCCCCGCCGACTCCCGCGCCGCCCCCGGCGCCACTCATTCGACCCCTCATCGCCCCTGACATTCGCCCACCCTTGGCTGCACTGCCACCCGCCGACGGCGAAACGTTCGCCACCCAAATCCACGCCGGGGACCACGCCGCCGGCGAGCACTTCGGTACAGCATGCACATCAGCGGCCTCCGCAATGCGCAGCGCCGCAACCGAACTCGATCGCGCCGCCGAACTGCTGCCCGAGGTATGGCAATCCACCCATCCCGGGCTCGCCGGTGCCTTCAGATCCCGGGCGCAGGCACTGCGCACCGTGGCCGATCACGCCGCCGGCCTCGATTCCCAGCGCGGCGACCATGCCGCGGCCTACCAGCAAGCCGCCGCCGCCACCCCCTCCCCGCAGAAATTCGCCCACAACCGCCGTCAGTTGGTCACCGCTCAACAAAACAACGCGCGCACCGGCGGCAAGTTCGCCGCCCAGGTCGCGGTGCTGACCGCTCAACGCGGTCAACTCCAAGCCTCGGCGCTGGGCGCACACACCTCCTATATGACGGCGACCGAACCGACAACAGACCCGCTGCCCGGCACCGGCACAGATCCGGCACCAGTGCCCGATCCCGGCGCCCAGCCTGACCCCGCGGGCACCGGCAACGGCGCCACCGGCCCGGGCTCATCGAACACCAACAGCGGCATTGGCGGCCCGGCAGGGCTGCCCGGCGAGGACCCCGGACCCGGTGGCCAACCCGCGCCCGGCGAACAAGACAACAGCAAGATGACAGAGATGCTGCCGCTGCTGTTGGCCTCGATCGTCGGCG
>NZ_JBYCLB010000120.1:0-6601 GCF_057473705.1 Mycobacterium sp. TH-M15
GTTCCGGCTGCGGCTGAGCCGCCGGGCTCAGTTCCGGCTGACGTCGACCGGGTGGGTGGCCAGCAACGACAGCGGCAGTGGCTGCCGACGCAGCACCCGGCCCCACAGGTCGACCCGGGCCTCCGATAACACATCGGCCGGCAGCGCCGACAACACGATCCAGTCGTCGCGCTCGATCTCGCCTTCGAGCTGGCCCATGGTCCAGCCCGCGTAGCCGGCGAAGATGCGCACCCCCTCGACGAACGGCGCGACGGTCCCCGGGTCGACGTCCAGGTCCACCATCACCGTGCGCCCGGCGACCTGACGCAGCCCTGAGACGCCGCCGATGTCGGCGCCGACCCGCAGTACGGCCAGGCAGAGGGCGGCGTCCCGCTTCACCGGCCCGCCGACGAACATCGTCTTGGGCTTGGCGGCCAGCTTGGACCACTGTGGTAGCACGTTGTGGACGGCCGCCTCGCTGGGCCGGTTGAGCACCACCCCGAGGGTTCCGCCGTGGTTGTGCTCGACCACGTAGATCACCGTGCGTCGAAACGTCGGCTCGAGCAGGTCGGTGTTGGCCAACAGCAGCGTGCCGGCCCGGATCCGATGCGCCGCAGGCGCCAGGTAGTCCTCCGGGTCTTCGGGTTGCGCCACTCGACCATCATGGCACCCGAGGCCGCTGACCGGGGCAAGTCGCACGCAACATGGCAACCGGACCGGCGCCGCATTTGTACCCTGGTCTGGGGCCGGCGCCGCGCCGTCCGCTCGCGTCCGGAAGTAGGTTCTGTGGTCGACCTCCACGCACCGGTGACCCTGTGGCGGTCGGCGCGCGGCCTCCCGGAGTTCTGGCGGTTGCTGGAGCTGCGCGTGGTCACCCAGTTCGCCGACGGCCTGTTCCAAGCCGGGCTCCTCGTCGGCCTGTTGTTCAACCCGGAGCGCGGCGCCCGGCCGCTGGACGTCGCCGCCGCGTCGGCGGCACTGCTGCTGCCGTACTCGCTGCTGGGCCCGTTCGCCGGGGCGCTGCTGGACCGCTGGGACCGGCGGTCGGTGCTGATCGTCGTCAACCTGGCACGACTGGTGCTGGTGGTCGGCCTCGCCGCCCTGTTGGCGGGCGGTGCCCGGGAGCGGGTGGTGCTGCTGGTGGCGTTGTTCGCCAACGGCCTGGCTCGGTTCATCGGATCCGGCTTGTCGGCGGCGCTTCCCCACGTGGTGCCCCGCGGACAGGTGGTCACGATGAACTCGGTGGCTATCGCCACCGGCGCCGTGGCCGCCTTCCTGGGGGCGAATTTCGCGCTGCTGCCACGCCGGCTGGCCGGCGTCGCCGATCGCGGCGCCGCGGCGGTCATCGTGACCGTCGCGGTGCCGGTCGCCGTCGCTCTGTTCTTGTCGCTGCGCTTCGCGCCGCGCGCACTCGGCCCCGATGACACCAAACGCGCCATCCACGGCTCGGTCTTCTACGCGGTCACCACCGGCTGGCTGCACGGCGTCCGAACGGTGCGGACCCGGCCGACCGTGGCCGCCAGCCTGTCCGGACTGGTCGCGCACCGAATGGCGATCGGGGTCAACACCCTGCTGGTGCTGATGCTGGTGCGACATGTAGACGTGCAGACCGTCGCCGGGTTGGGCACCACGGCGTTGTTTCTCGGCGCGATCGGCGGCGGGTCGTTCGTGGCCAATGTGCTGACGCCGGCGCTGCTGCGGCGCTGGGGCCGCTACGCCACCGGCAACGGGGCGCTGGCGGCGGCGGCGGCCATCCAGCTGGCGGGGGTCGGGCTGTACCTGCCCGCCTTGGTGGCGTGTGGTTTCCTGCTCGGCGCGGCCGGCCAGGTGGTCAAGCTCTGCGTCGACGCCGCCATGCAGATCGATGTCGACGATCCGCTGCGCGGGCACGTGTTCGCGGTGCAGGATTCGCTGTTCTGGATCGCGTTCGTCGGGGCGGTGACCCTGGCCGCGGTCGTGATCCCGCCCGACGGGCACGCGCCCGCCCTGATCGTGATCGGGTCACTGCTGTACCTGGCCGGCCTGTTGGCACACGGTGTGATCGGCCGCGGCCCGGCGGTCGCGGGTTAGAGTGCCCCTATGGGTACCGCCGATGGCGTAGTCGCCGACCTTCGCGCGGAGAGCGACGACCTGGACGCGCTGGTGGCGCCGCTCACCGCGGATCGGTGGGCCGAGCCGACGCCGGCACCGGGCTGGACCATCGCCCACCAAATCGGCCACCTGCTGTGGACCGATCGGGTCGCGTTGATCGCCGTGACCGACGAGGCCGGTTTCGCCGAGCAGCTGGCCACAGCGCTGGCCGATCCGGCCGGCTTCGTCGACACCGCCGCCGCCGAGCTGGCCGCCGTCCGGCCCGCCGCCCTGCTGGCCGACTGGCGAGCGATCCGCCGCCGGCTGCACGCGGAGCTGCAGCAGATTCCGGACGGCCGCAAGCTGCCCTGGTTCGGGCCGTCGATGAGTGCGGCGTCGATGGCCACCGCCCGACTGATGGAGACCTGGGCACACGGCCTGGACGTCGCCGACGCGCTGGGGGTGACCCGGCCGCCCACCGCGCGGCTGCGGTCCATCGCCCACCTGGGCGTGCGCACCCGCGACTACGCCTTCGCCGTCAACAACCTGACCCCGCCGGCCGACGCCTTCCTGGTGGAGCTGCGCGCTCCTGACGGCGGCATCTGGTCGTGGGGCCCGCCGGACGCCGCGCAGCGGGTGACCGGCACGGCACAGGACTTCTGTTTCCTGGTCACCCAGCGTCGCTCGCTGAGCAGCGTCGACCTGACCGCCGACGGCCCGGACGCCCGGCGTTGGCTGCAGATCGCCCAGGCCTTCGCCGGGCCGCCCGGCGCGGGGCGGTGAGCGCGGGCACCGCGCGAAACGCAGCCGCGCCCAACCAACACCGCGCGGGGCGGTGAGCGCGGGCACCGCTACAGGGCGGTCGCGCCGTCGGCGACGCCGTCACCGTCGGCGTCGGTGAGCTTGACGTCCCACCGGCCGTCACCGTCGGTGTCGACGTAGGCGGTGTCGTAGTCGGCCCCGCCAGCGCCGTCGGAGCCGACCAGCACCCGGTCGGCCCGGCCGTCGCCGTCGGTGTCCAGCAGCCGGTCGTCGGCGCGGCCGTCGCCGTCGAAGTCCACCATCGGGCCGCCGAAGTGGACGACGCCGTCCAGACCCACCCAACGCAGCCCGGCCCGATCGGCTCGATCGGCCAACACCGCCCAGCGGCCTGATCCGTCGTCGGTGAAGTAGGCCGGGACCCCGTCGCGGTCCAGCACCAGATGGTCGGCCACCCCGTCGCCGTCCAGATCGGCGAGCGCGTCGTCGGCCAGCCCGTCGCCGTCGAAATCCAGGCTGATCGCGTCCAGCCGGCCGTCGCCGTCCAAATCCAGGTCCGGCGACCTAGTCCAGATGGTCGCCGTCCCGTCACCGTCACCCAAGCAGTAGTCCATGCCCGATCAGACGGGCGGTCGCGGCTACCGGTTCCGCTCCCACCAGGCCAGCAGCTCGGCGGTGGCCTCCTCGCGGGACAACGGCCCCCGCTCCAGGCGCAGCTCCTTGAGATAGCGCCAAGCCTCGCCGATGCGCGGCCCCGGCGGCACGCCGAGCAGCTGCATGATCTCGGTGCCGTCGAGGTCGGGCCGCACCCGCTGCAGATCCTCCTGCTCGGCCAGCGCGACGATCCGATCCTCCAGGTGGTCGTAGCTGCGCTGCAGCCGCGCCGCCCGGCGCTTGTTACGGGTGGTGCAGTCCGCCCGGACCAGCTTGTGCAGCCGCGGCAACAGCGGGCCGGCGTCGGTGACGTACCGGCGCACCGCCGAATCGGTCCACTTCCCCTCGTTGTAGCCGTGGAAGCGCAGGTGCAGGTAGACCAGCTGCGAGACGTCGGCGATCATCTGCTTGGAGTAGCGCAGCGCCTGCAGCCGCTTGCGGGCCAGCTTCGCGCCGACCACCTCGTGGTGATGGAAGCTGACCCCGCCGTCCGGCTGGTGGCGCCGGGTGGCCGGCTTGCCGATGTCGTGCAGCAGCGCGGCCCACCGCAGCACCAGATCCGGGCCCCCCTCCGGCGGCGGGTCCTCCAGCTCGATTGCCTGCCGCAGCACCGTCAGCGAGTGCTGATAGACGTCCTTGTGTTGGTGATGCTCGTCGATCGCCAGCCGCATCCCGCCGACCTCGGGCAGCACCACCTCGCCCATGCCGCTGGTCACCATCAGGTCGATGCCGGCGGCCGGGTCGGCGCCCAGCAACAGCTTGTCCAGCTCGGCCGCGACCCGTTCGGCGGTGACCCGCGCCAGCTGCGGCGCCATCTCGTCGATCGCCGCGCGCACCCGGGGCGCCACGGTGAGGCCGAGCTGGGCGACGAACCGGGCCGCCCGCAGCATCCGCAATGGGTCGTCGCCGAAGGAGACCGACGGCGCCGCCGGGGTGTCCAGCACCCCGTCGCGCAGTGCCGCTAAGCCGCCGAGCGGGTCGAGGAATTCGACCGGGCCGGCCGCGGTGACCCGGATCGCCATCGCGTTGACGGTGAAGTCGCGGCGCTGCAGGTCGTCCTCGAGCCGGTCGCCGAACCGCACCTGTGGGTTGCGGGAGACCTGGTCGTAGCTGTCGGCGCGGAAGGTGGTGATCTCCACCCGCTGACCACCCTTGTCGAGCCCGACGGTACCGAACTCGATTCCGGTCTCCCACACCGCGTCGGCCCAGCCGCCGATGATCCGCTGCACCTGCTGGGGGTGCGCGGCGGTGGTGAAGTCCAGGTCCGGGCTGAGCCGGCCCAGCAACGCGTCGCGTACCGAGCCACCGACCAGGTAGAGCCGGTGACCGGCCCCGTCGAACAGGCCGCCGAGCTCTCGCAGGGTCGGGGCATGCCGATTCAGCGCAATCGCGGCCGCGGTCAGCAAGTCATCGGCACCACTGGGTTCCGGCACGTTCGATGAGCCTAATCGGAGTCGATCGGGCCCGGTGCGGCGCAACCCGACCACCCGGTCACCGGCGAGTGCGAGCGGGCCCACCGGACCGGGCCAGCTACTATCGCATGGGTGTCGGACGGCGAAGACGCCAAGCCCGGACGGCGCCGTCGACGGCGCCGCGGTCGGCGCACCCCGGAGACGGCTCCGGACCCGGCCGATGCCGCCACCGCCGATGCCGGCCCGGCCGGGAACCCGGTGCCCGGCCCGACCCGCCCGCGCAACCGCCAGCGCACACCGCGCCGGCTGCGCACCGTGCATGAGACGTCGGCCGGCGGACTGGTCATCGACGGCATCGACGGGCCGCGGGAGGATCAGGTCGCGGCGCTGATCGGGCGGCTGGACCAGCGCGGGCGGATGCTGTGGTCGCTGCCCAAAGGCCACATCGAGATCGGCGAGACCGCCGAGCAGACCGCGATCCGCGAGGTGGCCGAGGAGACCGGGGTGCGCGGCAGCGTGCTGGCGGCGCTGGGCAGCATCGACTACTGGTTCGTCACCGACGGCCACCGGGTGCACAAGACCGTGCACCATTACCTGATGCGGTTCTCCGGCGGCGAGCTCTGCGACGACGACATCGAGGTGACCGAGGTGGCGTGGGTGCCGATCCGGGAACTTCCGGCGCGGCTCGCCTACGCCGACGAGCGCCGGCTGGCCGAGGTGGCCGACGAGCTGATCGACAAGCTGCAGACCGGCGGACCGGCCGCGTTGCCACCGCTGCCGGCGACCGCGCCGTGGCGGCGGGCTCAGACCCACTCCCGCACCCGCAACCGCCGTCCGGCTGATCGGGCACCGGACCGGAAGAACGGCCGCGGGCTGGGACCGTGACCGCATCGCGCCTCCACCGGGCCGCCGGGAGGTGTTCCGCCGTGGTAGCCAGCACGGTGATCGGTTTCGGAGCGGCGATCGTCTCACCGATCGCGCCGATGGCCCCGGCCGAGCCCGACCCGGTGTCTTTCGTTCAGGTCCGCATCGACGGAGTGAGCCCGGACCTGCTCACCGCCACCAGCGCCGCCACGGTCACCGTCAGCGGCGTGGTGGCCAACGTCGGCGACCGGCCGGTTCATGAGGTGATGGTGCGGCTCGAACACGCGGCGGCGGTGGCGTCCTCGGCGGGACTGCGCACCACCCTGGACGGCTCCAGCGACCAGTACCGGCCGGTGGACGACTTCGTCACGATCGCCCACGAGCTGCAGCGGGGCCAGGAGGCGCGGTTCCGTCTCTCCGCCCCGGTGTGGTCGCTGAACCGACCCGGCCTGGAGATCGACCGGCCGGGGATTTATCCGCTGCTGGTCAACGCCAACGGCACCCCCGACTACGGCGAACCCGCCCGGCTCGACGACGCCCGCTTCCTGCTGCCGGTGGTCGGGGTGCCCCAGACGGCGACCGAGTTGCCCACCGAGGCGGCCGCCCCGCTGCAGCTGACCGTGCTGTGGCCACTGGCCGACCGACCGCAGCTGACGCCGGGCGTGCCCGGGGGCACCCGGCCGGTCCGGCTCACCGACGACGAGCTGGCCACCTCGCTGGCGCCGGGCGGCCGGCTGGACGCGTTGGTCTCGGCGGCCGAGTCCGCCACCACCCCGGTCGCCGACCCGGACGGCGCGCTGGGCAGAGCGCTCTGCCTGGCCGTCGACCCGGATCTGCTGGTCACCGTCAACGCGATGGTCGGC
>NZ_JBYCLB010000121.1:0-3022 GCF_057473705.1 Mycobacterium sp. TH-M15
GTGGCCATCGCGTGATAGGCCCGCACCAACTCCTCCATCGCCTGATTCCACTGCGCCTGCCACGCCTGATACGTCATCCCGGTATCACCCTGCCAAGTCGACGACAACGCCACCCGCTCGGCCTGCGCCACCGTGCTACCCATCAACGCCACCTTCGCCCCAAACGCCGACTCCGACGCCACCAACTGCGGAATATGCGCGTCCAACACACTCATCACTGACTCCCATCCGGTCATCAACTAGTCGCATCCCGACGCGGTCCGGTTCCCGGCACGGCTCACCGGCCTCCGAATCGCAGCCAACCCCCCGCGGCCGCACATCCGGGACTATACGCCGGTAATCGGCGGTCGGTAACCCGCAATTGCGGATACATCGTCAAACGAAATCATTAATTGCCGATCACCTCACGCTGTGTATCCGCACCTGCGCGACGATCGGCGGACCCGCCGGCTCAGGCCAGCCGGCGACCCGTCCGCATCCGCCAGCGCATGTCCCACATCAGCGCCTGGAACGGGAGCCGGCGCAGCGGCTTCGGGGTCAGGTTGTTGACCACCCGCAGCACCTCGATCATCGCGTCGAACCCCCGCTGCTTGCCATCGCTCCACGGCAGCCGCATCTCGTCCCGGAACCGTTGCGGCAGAAAGCCGGTGGTGATGAACAGCATCGGCTTCTCGACCAGTTTGTGCAGCGGCCCGGGCAGGGTCACGCCGCGCATCCGGACCGCGGCGATGTCGTACAGGTAATCGCGCACCACGTCATCGATGTGGATGTTGGTGTTGAGCTGCTCCTGCCAGTACTTGTCGAACGCCTCCCGGTCCGGCGGCCACATCTCCTCGCGCACCTGCAGCGCGGTGCCGAGAATCTTGGCTTTCCGATACTGGTCGTCGGCGTCCTCGTCGTCCAGCTCGCCGTAGAACATCCGGTAGACGTCGACCGAGCCCTTGTAGATGCAGGCCGCCACCCACAGCTGCAGCTGGGGATCGAACGCGTTGTACGTCACCGGGCTGTCCTTGGTGGATCGGACCTGCCGGTGCGCGGAATCGACCGCTTCCCGAAAGGCCCTGCGCTCCTCGTCGGTGCCGAGCGCGACCACCGCCAGATAGCCGATCGTGGTGCGCGCCCGTTTGAACGGGTGCAGGTCGGCCCGGCCACTGTCCACCCGGCTCTCCACCACGCCGTGGCCCACGCCGGGCCGGGCCAGCTCCATGATCACGTTCGCCGAGCCTTCCAGCATGGACAGCGCGAACAGCCCGTCGGCCATCGTCATGCCGTGCTTGGACTTCGGGGCGCGTCGTCGGTTCGGGTCCGGCGGCTCGCTGACCGTGCGCTCGACCTGCGGCACGCGGGTGCTGGCTGCCATCTGGTAACCCCTTACCAAAATTGTGAGAACGCTCGTTTCCTGATATTGCCGGATGTCGTGAACCGGTGTCAAGATGACGGCGTGGTTGCGGCCAAGACATCGAGTGCGCGCCCGTACGCCGGCGTCGACGCCGTCGACCGGATGGCCGACCGGCGCGATCGACTGCTCACCGCCGGTCTGGACCTGCTCGGGGCCGATCCTCGCGAGTGGGCCGAGGTCACCGTGCGCGCGGCGTGCCGACGGGCCGGGGTGGCCGTCCGGTACTTCTACGAGAGCTTCGCCGACAAGGACGAATTCGTCAGCGAGGTCTTCGACTGGGTGATCGCCCGGCTCGCCGCCGCCACCCAGTCGGTGGTCGCCGCCGCCGAACCGGAGGAACAGACCCGCGCCGGGATCGCCAACGTGGTTCGGACCATCGCCGGCGACGCCCGGATCGGGCGGCTGCTGTTCAGCGCGCACCTGAGCAACCCCGTCGTGGTCCGCAAACGGGTGGAATCCAGCGCGTTGCTGGCGATGCTCTCCGGCCAACACGCCGTCGCCGCCCTGCACCTGCCGGAGAACGACCGGATCAGGGCCGGCGCCCACTTCGTCGTCGGCGGGGTGGGGCAGACGATCAGCGCCTGGCTCAGCGGCGAGGTGCGCTTCGGCCCAGACCAACTGGTCGACCAGCTGACCGCGCTGCTCGACCGGCTCGCCGATCCGGCCCTCTATCGTGCCTGACGACGTGCTGACCGTCCTGGCTCATTTCCGGCCCGGTCCTGCGGTGGATCTGGTTGCGCCGGAAGCTGGTCGGTTGCGGTTGGTGCAGAAGTTCGGCGTCGGGGTGAACACGGTCGACGTCGACGTCGCCACCGAGCGGGGCATCGCGGTGGCCAACATGCCCGGCGCCAAGTCCGCGTCGGTCGCCGAGGGCACCGTTCTGTTGATGCTGGCTGCGCCGCGTCGGCTGGTCGGCTACGGCAGCGTGGCGCAGCGGGTCGCCCGGATCGTCGAAGCGATGGACGCCACCGTGCTGCACACCAGCACCGCTGACGACGGGCGACCCGGCTGGCGTCCGCTGGCCCACCTGCTGGCCGCGGCCGGGCTGGACGTCTTCGCCGTCGAGCCGGTACCCGCCACCAATCCGCTGCTCGGTCTGGCCATGTGGTGCCGACCCCGCATGTCAGCTGGTACACGACCGACACCATGCGTCGCTATCTGCCGGCGGCGGTCGACACTGCCGCCGGCTGGGGGGCGGCCGGTCACTCACCGAGGTGGTGAACGGACCGGCGGACTGCGCTGCGGCGCGCCGGTGTTAGCGTCTCCGCTGTGAGCAATCCCTGGCTACCGGCCGGTTCTCGGGTGCAGGCCACCGCGGGAACCGAGCGCGAGGTTCTCGAGTCGTTCCTAGGCGACTACCGGGGCATCGTGGTGCGCAAGGCGGCCGGGCTCGCCGAGGCCGACGCCCGGCGCCATCTCGTCTCGTCGGCGACGACGGTGGGCGGGCTGGTCAAGCACCTGCGCTGGGCGGAGTACGGCTGGTTCGAGCAGCTGCTGCAAGGGCAGGTCAACGACAATCGCCGGGCACACGAGCGGGAGTGGGAGTTCACCCACACCGACGAGGATTCCCTGGACGCGCTGATCACCGACTACCGGCAGCAGTGCGACCGGTCCCGGGAGATC
>NZ_JBYCLB010000122.1:0-1737 GCF_057473705.1 Mycobacterium sp. TH-M15
CGCTGACCAGGCCGTCGCCGGTGACGCCGGCGCCGTGCACCAGCCCGCGCAGCGGCTTACCGGTCTCCTCGGCCGCGGCCACCAGCCGCTCTGCCACGCCTTCGGCGGCGATGTCGCCGGCCACGAACACCACCTCGGCGCCCAGGCCGGCCAGGTAGTCGCGCTGCTCTTGCGACGGTTCGCGGCGGCCGTTGAGCACGATGCGGCCGGCGCCCCGCTCCGCCAGCCAGCGGGTGACGACGGTGCCCAGACCGCCCAGCCCGCCGGTGAGGATGTAGGAGCCGTCCGGTCGGACCACCGCGTCATGGCGTTCGCCGTCCAGTGCGGCACGGATCATCCGTTCGACGTAGCGTCCGTCGCCGCGCAACGCGACAACGTCGTCGCCGGTCGAGGCGGCGAGTTCGTCGGTCAGCGTGCCGAGCACATCTGCGCTGCCCACATCGAGCAGGGTGACGCCGAGGTCCGGCTCGCCGGCCAGCACCCGGGCCGCTTCGCCGGGGAACCGCCAGTTCCGAACCAGGCCCTTCAGCGCGCCGATCGCCGGGTCGCCCGGCTCGTCGTCGTGGACCGACAACCCGCCGCGGGTGACCAGCCACAGCCGCGGCGAGGTGCCCTTGCAGCCGTCGACGGCCGCGTGCGCGGCGGCCGTGATATCCACCACCAGGTCCTGGGCCCGCTTCAGGGCGGCATCGGTGGCTTCCATGTCACCGCCGTCAAACGGCGGGTTGGCCAGCAGCACGACGATGCCGACCGGCTGCGAGCCGGCGGTCGTGGCGAACGCCTCCGCGACCGCGGACACATCGGCCAGCGGGGCGCTGACCGCACGCCGCGTCGAGGAGGTGAGCTTGTCGGTGAGTTCGGTTGCGAGAGCCTGGGCGGCAGTGTCGTTTTCGGCCAGCACCAGCCAGGTGCCGTCGGCCACCGCGCCGCCCTCGGCGGGGCTAAGCACCCAGGCGGCGTCGAAGATCTTCTGTTCCAACGGCAGCGGCACGCTGGCCGGATCGATCGGCTTGAGCTCGACACCGGTCAGCTCGGCGAGCACGGCGCCGGCGTCGTCGGTGAGCACGACGCGGCCCCGGTGCGTGCCCGATTCCAGCTCGGCGTGGCCGCGGACCCGGCCGGGGATCGGGCCGAACAACCGGATCGCTTCCACCGAAACCGCTTGGTAGGAAGCGTCTTCCGACTCGGCAGGGATGGCGGCGGCCAGTTGCTGCAGCGCGGCGTCGAGCAGCACCGGGTGGATGCGGTACTCGGGGTGATCGGCGACCTCGTCGGACAGCGTGATCGCGGTGCCCGGCCCGGCAACCGGGCCGGGCGGTGTGCCCGGTTGGGTCACGTCGGCGACCGCGTATCGCGTCCAGCTGCCTCCGCCCGAGCGGGCTTGGATCTCAACACGATTCGCTTCGGGGGTCACTGAGAGCTGAGTGGTGACGCGGGTCGCGGCGTCCAGGATCAGCGGCCGCTCGATAGTGAGCTTGCTGACCGTGGCGGCGCCGAGCGCCTGGGTGGCAGCGGCCAACGCCATCTCGGCGAAGCCGGCTGCCGCGAGGACGGCGTGGCCACCGATCGTGTGGTCGGCCAGCCATGGCAACGTCTCGACCCCGATGTCGTTCTGCCACACATGCTCACACCCGGACGGCAGTTCGACGTGCGCGCCCAGCAACGGGTGGACGTGGGTCAGCCGCTGGGCGGCGGGTTTCTTCTCGACCCAGTAGCTGGCGTGCAGCCATGGCGAGG
>NZ_JBYCLB010000123.1:0-3730 GCF_057473705.1 Mycobacterium sp. TH-M15
AGACCACAGCTGGGTGCCGGTCGGGTTCGGCGGCACCGGCAGCTGGTGGATGGAGTCCCTCGGCAACACCTGGGGCTGGGACGACGGCAACTTCGGCCAGGTGCTGGGCATCTCCAACATGATCGTGCCGATCCCGCAGTTCTCCACCCCGTTCGCCGACGAGCTGCAGGCCGCCGCCATGCAGCAGATCGTCGCCAACCCGGAAGCCTGCCCGTTCTCCTGCCCGAACGTGCTCGACTATGTCGGGCGCTGGTTCAACGTGCCGCTGGACGACATGTTCAAGGGGGTGACGGTCGGGCTCAACTACGGCCCCGGCGAAGGAACCGCCGCCGACCCCACCGGCTCGCCGATCGACCCGATGGGCTTCGACGTCAGCTGGGCGGGCGACAAGGTCCAGTTCGACCCGTTCTTCATCTTCACCAGCTTCTTCAAGAGCCTGACGATGGACCCGACGGCGACCGGCAACACCCTGTCGAGCGTGTTCGACAACTACCTGTCGTTGTTCACCAACCCCGCGCAGAACCTGATCGACCCGTTCCTGCACCTCGGCGAGGACCTGTTCAACAACTTCTTCCCGCTGCTGCCGGGCAGCTTCGTCTACTGGGGCGCTCCCGAGATGTACAGCGTGCCCGCCTGGGTCGGCGGCCTGATCCACCAACTCACCGGCATCGCCAACCCGATGCGGGCGTTCACCCTGGCGCCCGGCGGGGCGTTCTCGCTCGGGCCCTACCTCGGCGAGACGGTCGTCGGCAACGGCCCGGACCACGGCGGCAACGTAACGCTGGACCTGGCGACGATGTTCAAGCATCTGCCGGCCGGCACGGAATTCCCCGACCTCTACGACTACTACGCCGCGCATGACGCGCTGGGCCAACCGATCGGCCCGCTCGACCTGCCCGCCGGGCTGGCGGCCGGGATGGTGAACTGGATCAACGGGCTGATCGGCTACCTGGACCCGTACACCTACCTGGCCGGGCTCGGCGTCACCGACCACATGACCGCGACGCAGCTCGCCGCGCAGCTCGGTGGCGACCTGCACATCAGCTCGGGTGGCCTCACCGGGCTGGCCGACTTCCTGACCGGCTGGCACGACGCGGTCTTCGACGTGCGGCTGCCGTTGGCCGAGCTGAGCAACACGATCGCGCCCTGGTACGCCGACCTGACCGACGGGATGGCCCAGGAGTTCGGCAACGCCAGCACCGGGATCATTCCGAACCTGTTCGGCTGAGCGCGGCGCCCGAGCCGCGGCCACCGGCGCCCGAGCCGCGGGCACCCGCCGCGCGGCCGCTCCGTAGCATTCCCCCGGTGATCACCCACGAAAGCAGGCCGTAGATGGGCGGGTTCCGGTTCGGCATCGTCGACGGGCTGGTGCACTCGGCGTACGCGCCGGACCTGATGTCGCGGGCCGGCTACCTGACCGCCGCGGTCACCGGCGCCGACTCCTACTGGGTCGGCGACCACCTCAACGCCCCGGTGCCCCGCTCCATCGCCACCCCGGAGTTCTTCGGCTTCGCCGCCAGGCTGCTGCCGGACGTGGACGCCATCCTGGAGCCGTGGACCATGCTGGGTCACCTGGCGGCCCGCAACCGGCTGCGCCGACTGCGGCTGGGGGTGGGGGTCACCGACGGCAGCCGGCGTAACCCGGCGGTCACCGCACAGGCCGCCGCCACCCTGCACCTGCTCACCCGCGGCCGGGCGATCCTCGGTATCGGCGTCGGCGAACGCGAGGGCAACGAGCCCTACGGCGTCGAGTGGATCAAGCCGGTGGGGAAGTTCGAGGAGGCCGTCGCCACCATCCGCGCCCTGTGGGATTCCGGTGGCGAGTTGATTTCCCGTGACTCGCAATACTTCCCGCTGCGCAACGCCATCTTCACGCTGCCACCGTACAAGGGAACGTGGCCGCAGATCTGGGTTGCCGCGCACGGGCCGAGGATGCTGCGGATCACCGGGCGCTACGCCGACGCCTGGGTGCCGTTCGTGGTCAGCCGGGCCGAGGACTACTCCCGCGGCCTGGACGCGGTGCGGTCCGCGGCGTCCGACGCCGGCCGGGACCCGTCGGCGATCATCCCGGCCGCCCAGCGCGCCGTCGTCACCGGCCCCAGCCGCGACCACGTCGACGAGATCCTGGATTCGGTGATGATGAGGACCTGGGCGCTGGCCGCACCCGCGGAGGCCTGGGCCCGGCACGGCGCCGAACACCCGCTGGGGACCGACTTCTCCGGCATCCACGACCTGGTGCCGCAGACCATGGACAGGCAGACCGTGCTGGACCACCTGGCGAAGGTGCCGGCGTCGCTGATGCGGGAGATCAACTTCTGCGGCACCCCCGACGAGGTGATCGACCAGGTTGCCGAGTGGCGCGACCACGGCCTGCGCTACCTGAACGTGATCAGCCTGAGCCTCTCCAGCCCACGGCTCCGGAGCAGCGTCGCGGCAGGCGGGTCGCACCTGAAGGTGCTGCGGGCGCTCAAGAAGCTGTGACGCCCATCGGCGTCAGTCCAGCCAGGTCCGGTTGCCGTAGCTGTCCAGATGGGCCACCTCGCCGACCGGCTTGCGGGTGGTCGGCCCGTAGCGCCCGCGCGGCCAGCCCATCGGCACGATGCAGCACGGCGTCACCGTCAGCGGCAGCTTGAGGATGCGCCGGATCGAGGTGACGTTCCACAGCGGCAGGGTGATCAGCCCCGCGCCCAGCCCCATCGCCCGCGCGGCCAGCAGCAGGTTCTGCACCGCCGGGTAGATGGAGCCGTAGTAGCCGGAGGCCGCCGCGTGCGGCATCGGCACGAACGGCACCTTGCCCTCCCGCGGGCCGTAGCTCAGGCACGGCACCACCAGCACCGGGATCTGTTCGAAGTGCTCGACCTGCCAGCGCACCGCGCGCACCGTCTTGCCGACCGACGGGTCCCGCTTGACCAGCCGCCGACCCAGCACCGGGTAGTACACCGACCACGCCTGCCGGTACCGCTTGGCCAGTCTGGCTTTGGTGTCGGCGTCCTTGACGACGACGAACTCCCAGTTCTGCACCCCGCCGCCGACCGGGCCGCGCACCGCCAGCTCGATGCACTTGAGCACCACCGCGTCGTCCACCGGGTCGGGGCGCACCCGGCGGATGGCCCGCTGGGTCATCATCGCGTCGACCAGCGGCATCCGCAGCCGGGCGAACGCCTCCTCCACGCTGGGCGCGGGAGCCGAGCGGGCCTCGGGATTCGGAGTATCGCTCACCGGCGCACTAGCCCCTCTTCGTGGCCACCGCCAGGATGTAGTCGACGTGCCAGCCGTGAATCCAGAAGTTGTCCGGCCGCACCGTCCAGCGCAGCAGCGGGTTCACCCCTTTGCGTTCCTTGGCGAACATGGTCTTCTGCACGAACCGGCCCAGCGGCGGGTAGACGTCGTCGGCGATCGACCGCACCTCGGCGGTGTCGAAGCCGGTCTCCAGCAGCAGCTCCCGGTAGTTGGGAACGTCGGCGGCCTTGCGGGCGGCTTTGGCCGGGGCGCCCCGCCAGCCCAGCTTGGCGACCGTGCGGCGGAACCGCCAGTTCACGATCGTCCGCTTCGGCACGATGTCGGCGGTCACCAACATGCCGCCCGGCTTGAGCACCCGCAGCGCCTCGGCGAAGAAGTCGACCCGGGACGGGAAGTGAAACGCCGACTCCATCGCCACCACCTTGGTGGCCGACTCGTCGGCCATCGGCAGGTCGGTGGCCGACGCCCGCACGTACTCGATCCGGTCGTC
>NZ_JBYCLB010000124.1:0-10055 GCF_057473705.1 Mycobacterium sp. TH-M15
CGAAGCCGATCACTCCGGCCGCCGGGGTCGCCGGCGGTGTCGCGGGCGCGGCGGGCAGCCCGCCGGTAACGACCCCGGGCGTCGCGACGGTGGGCAGCGCCGGGGCGTGACCGGGTGGCGCAACCGTGGGCTGCTCGGGCCGTCCCGCGGGCACCGGTACGTCACCGGGAGCCTCGCCCCCGTCCGTCGAGTCCGTGCCGAGGGTGTTCAGGTAATTCAGCCCGCCGCCGATCGTGATCGGCAGGATCCACGCCGGCGAGCTGAGCAGCACCGACCAGAACGTCCAACCGAACGGGATGAAGAACGCCTCGTAGGCAATGAAGAACAGCAGCGGCAGCCAGGCGGTCGGGTTCGCCATAATCAGCGCGATGGTCCCGGACGGGTCCTTGAGCAGCTGTCCCAACTCGTTGAACATCTCGGCCAGGAAATTCCCGGACGGCGGCGACGACTGCTGGGCGGCCAGCGGATTGTTCGTCTTGACCACCGTCGGCGCCGGCCCGGGCTGCGGCACCGCGGCCAGCGCCGACGTGGACACGGCGTGATAGACGCCCATGGTCGTCGCCGCCTGGATCCACATCCGCACGTAGTCGGCTTCGTTCAGCGCGATCGGGATGGTGTTGATCCCGAAGAAATTCGTCGCGACCAGCACCCCGTGGGTGAGGTGGTTGGCCGCCAACTCGGCCAGCGTCGGCATGGTGGCCAGCGCGGTGCTGTACGCCGAGGCCGCCACCTCGTGCTGGGCGGCGGCGTCGGCGCTGTCGGCGCCGGCCCGCAGCAGCCAGGCCAGATACGGCGCGTGTGCGGCGACGTACTGGTCGGCGCTGGCGCCCCGCCAGGCGCCGGTCTGCACCGCGCCCAGCAGGGTGGTCAGCTCGTCCGCCGCCGAGGTGTACTGCGCCCCCAGCGATGACCACGCCCCGGCGGCCGACAACAGCGGGCCCGGGCCCGGGCCGCTGCTCAGCAATGACGAATGCACCTCCGGAGCGAAGGCGATCCATACCGGGGCAAGCATTCTCCGCCTCGCTACACCAGGTAGGTCGCTGCTGCGGCCGAGTCGCCGACGGCGTAGCTGACGCCGGATTCGCCGACGCCCACCCCGGCCCGGCCCAGCTCTTCGGCGCCCTGGGTCGCCACCGCGGTGTGCTCGGCGCCGTGCGCGCTGAAGCTCGCCGCGGTCTGCAGCGATACCGGGTCGGCGGCCGGCGGCACCACCGCGCCGATCAGCGGGGCAGCGCTCGCCTGGGCCGCCGCCAGCCGCGCGGTCAGCGCCTCGACCGCCGCGCTGGCCGCGGCCAGGCCCTCGGGAACCACTTGTAGGGTCATCGCAGATCCTCCTCATCGATGCGGTCGGTCATGGTCAGCGGGCCAGTCTGGAGTCGACCAGCGGATTGACCAGCTGGACGTAGGTGGGACTGTCGTTGTCGCCCAACAGGATCGCTCGGCCCGGCGGGAGCCGGTCGAAGCGCTGGCCGCGGATCTTTCCGCTGTCCGCGGGGTTGCCGGAGAGCATCACCGTGGTGGCCTGCAAGTCGTTGAGTCGGCGCAGCAGCGGGTTGGTCATCAGCGCGTGCGCCGAGCCGGTGGCCCGGCCGGTGACCACCACCCGCAGACCGAGGTCGGCCGCCTGGGCCAGCAGACCGATCAGGTTCGTCCACGGCCGCTGACCGGTGTACGGCCCGGTCAGCGCGGGCGTGTCGGGGATGGTGTCGGCGTCGTCGACGATCAGGTAATGGGTCTCACCCCGGTAGGTCCAGCCGGCCAGCTGCGCGGCCGACAACCCGTCCGGAGGTCGGCGCGACCCGATCAGCGCCGACAGCCCGAGCATCGCCGGGATGATCCGGTCGACATTGGCGGTGTACTCGTTCTCCGGGAACAGCGGCTCGTCGACCAGGTGCAGCCGCCGGTCGAGCACGGTGAACGCCACCTGGTCGGCGGTGCTGTGTTCGCGGACCGTCCGGATGATGTGCCGCAGCAGCGTCGTCTTGCCGGACTTGCTGTCACCCAACACCATCAGCAGCGGGTTGTCGGCGAAGTCCACCTCGACGGCGGCCAGATCCTGTTCCCGCTGGCCGATGACGACCCGCTCCGGCCCGGAGTGCAGCGGACCGATCGCGTCGGCAGAGAGGTTGGTCGGCAGCAGCCGCACCGGCGGCGCGGTGAGGTCGGGGTAGCGGGCGTTGATCTCCGGGATCTGGCCCAGCTCCGGCTCGGCGATCAGGAAGTGCTCGGCGGCCATCGTCAGGCCACGGCCGGGCTGGTCGGCGGGGACGGATTCGGCCGGCCGGTGCAGCGCGCCGACCACCCGGACGTTGCTGTCCCGGGGGTCGCTGAGCTTGAGCTCCAGCCGCAGGCCCAGGCCGTCGCGCATCGCCAGCGGCACCTCCAGCCAGCTCGGCGTGCTGACCACCACGTGGATGCCGTACGCCAGGCCGGTGTTGGCCAGCTCGGTCACCTTGGCCAACAGCGGGTTTCGGGTGTTGAACTGGTCGGTGTTGTCCCGGCTGAACGCGTAGAGGTTGTCGATCACCAGGAACACCTCGCCGAACCCGTCGTCGAGCAGCGCGGTGTCGCTGTCGGCGGTCCGGTACGTCGCCCGATGCTGACGGGCCGCCAGCAGCTGTTCCAACTCGCCGAAGGTGCGCCGAATCCGCTCCGGCTCCAGCCCGGACGCGACGCTGCCGACGTGCGCCAGCTGCTCCGTCGCCCGCAGCTGCCCGCCGCCGTAGTCCAGGCAGTAGAAGGTCACCGCACGCGGCGAGTGCAGCCGGGCGGCCGAGCAGATGAACGTCTGCAGCGCGGTCGTCTTCCCGGACTTCGGTCCGCCGTGGACGACCAGGTTCCCGCTGGCCGACTTGGCGTCGAACACCAGCGGATCGCGGCGCATCTCGAACGGCTTGTCGATCTCGCCCAGCGGCCAGCGCAGCTGCCGCTCGTGAACCCCGGCGCGGGCCAGCACCGCGCCGAGCGGGATCGGCTCGTCCAGCGGCGGCAACCACAGCTGCGGCGCCCGCGGCCCGTGGGCGGCCAACTGGTCGCCGATCGTCGCGATCAGCTTGCGCGGCGGACCGACGGTCTCGTCGGGCGCCTCGTCGGGCGCCGTGGTGGTCTGATCGCCGGCCACCGGGCCGGCGGTGAACAGCCGGGGTTCCGGCACCGACCGCACGACGACGGCCCGGGTTTCCCGCGGCGGGTCGTAGATGCCGTCGACGTAGGTGCTGCGGAACTTGATCGGCGCCGCACCGGGTGCGGGCACCAGGAAGCCCTCACCCTTGTGCTCCCTGCCCGATTCGATGTGGTAGGCGTCGTCGACGCCGATGATCTGCCGGGAGACGCTGGGGCTGGCCACCTTCAGGCCGATCCGGTACGACGTGTTCTTGTCGATGTCTTTGATCTTGCCCACGTCCAGCGTCTGCGACGCGAACAGGATGTGGATCCGGAACGAGCGGCCCTTGCGGGCGACGTAGTCGAACAGCTCGGCGTAGTCGGGATGGTCGGCCAGCATCAGGGTGAACTCGTCGGCGACAACGAACAGCGTCGGGATCGGCGGGAAATCACCTGCCATCCCGTCCTTTCCGCACGCCGCCTCGTACTCGGTCACCGAGTTGAACGCGCTGCCCTGGATCCGCCGGCCCGCCTCCCGCAGCAACAGCTCGCGCCGGGCCACCTCGCCGCGCAGGGTGTCGGCGAACCGGTCGGCCAGTGACTTCTTCTCGGCCATGTTGGAGATGACCGCGGCCACCTGGGGGAAGTTGCGGAAGATGTCGGCCCCGGCCTCGCCCTTGAAGTCGGCGTAGATCACGATCAGCCGGTCGGCGGAGTGGGTGGTCAACAGCGACAACAGGATCGACATCAGCGTCTGTGACTTGCCGGAGCCGGTCATGCCGATCATCAGCCCGTGCGGGCCCATCCCGCCCTCGGCTTCGTCCTTCAGGTCGAAGATCAGCGGCTCGCCGGTGGCGGTGACCCCGATCGGCACCCGCAGTTCCGCCTCGCGCGGCCGCGCCGCCCACAGCGCGGGCACGTCCAGGTGCGCCGCGTCGGCAATGCCGAGCAGGGTGGTGAAGGTGGCCCCACGGGTTGCCGCCGAACGCAGCCCGGCGTGGGTCGGGTTGGAGTCCCAGCGCGACAGCCGCCGGGCCAGGTGAGCGGCCTCGGCCGGGTCGAGTTGGTCCGCGCAGTCGGCATAGCGCTGCCAGCCGCCGGTCTGCCAACGGTCGATGGCCAGCCGGGTGCGCCCGTCGAGGCGCAGGATCGGCCGCTCCGGGTCTGGATACTGCTCCCGGTTCGGCTCGGCGGCGACCCGCTGCACCACGGTCACCCCGGCCCGCGGGATGCCCAGCGGCGAGGCGCTCAGGTCGTAGTCCGGATCGTCGATGACGATCAGCAGCTGCCGCAGCGTCTCGGCCGGCTCGCCGGTGAACTCCGGGCGGGCGGCCAGCGTCTCGCCCAGCCACGCGGCCAGCTCGTCCGGGCTGGTCGACAGGGAGCGGGCCGGGCCCACCCCGTCGACCTGGCCGGGAATGTCGACGTGCGGCAGCCATTTCAGCCAGGACCACGCCGGGCCCTCCAGGTCGGGTGCGGCCAGCGCCACCCCGAGCATCGTCGGGTCGTGCCAGGTGACCGCCTGGGCCACCCAGGCCCGCAGCGCCGAACGGGCCTGATCGAGCCCGGATTCCGGGCCGGCCAGCAGGCTGATCCGGGCGATCTTGGTCAGGTCCAGTCCGATCGGCACGTCACGCACCGTCCGCTGGATGTCCAGCAGACCACGTAACGTGCTGTGCGATACCGGCTCCAGGTCGATCTCGTCGGCGGTGTCGGCCACCCGCACCGGGCTGGCCAGCGGCACCGCGTGCCGGCCGACCCGCACCACCAGGAAGTCGTCGTCGCGCGGATCCCGCTCCCACTGCCGGCGCGACCCCGGAACGGTGGCCAGGTCGCCGGGGTCCGGATGCGACCATTCGGCCGCCGCGCGCTGCTTGGCGGCGGTGCCCCGGATGTTGTCCCGCACCACCGACAGGTAGCGCAGGTAGTCGGCGCGTTCGGCGTCCACCTCGACGGTGCGCGCCTTCTTGTCGCCACCGCCCCGGTAGATGCCCGCCGCGGCGACCAGCAGCGCGAACGGGAAGAACAGCATCACCGGCGAGACCAGCCGCATCCCGGTGGCGACCATCGCGATCACCATGCCGACGATCAGGATGACGATCACCACCGGCAGCGCCCGCTGCAGGAACGACGGCGGGATCACCCGCGGCAGCTCCGGCGGTGGCTCGACGGTGATGGTGCCCTTGTCCACCGGCGGCCGCGGTAACCGGCGCCGGGTCTCGAAGATCAGCCGGCTCATCGGGCCTCCCCGCCGTTGTCGGCTCCGACCCGGTGGGTGGGCCGTTGGTCCGGCGGCAGCCCGTCGTGCGCCAGCAGCGCGTCCGCGCGGGAGAGCGTGGGCCCGGGTGCGAACTGCCGCAGGATCGACCAGGGGATCTCCAGCGCCGGCCGGTTCAGGCCCAGCGCGGCGACGGTGTCGGTGCGGTCCGCGTCATCTCCGGCGGCGGTGGCCGTGTTTGTCTCGGTGTTGATCCCGTACCGGACGCCGGTGTCGGAGACCCAGAACAGCGACCCGTCGCTCTGGGTGAAGTAGCCGACGCCGGGCCGCAGCGCGACCCGGTTGGCGGTTCCGCCGGTTCCGGCGCCGACCAGGTCGAGGGTGGCCGTCCCGTCGGCAAGCGGCAGCGACGAACCGGAGAGCAGGGTCATCGAACTGGCGCTGGCGCCGGCCGGTTTGCTCCAGTGCGCACAGGTGATCGGCGCCCGCGCCGGGTCGGCGACGCTGACCGGCCGCTCCGGGTAGCGGGAGGTGTCCAGCGCCTGCGACACCGGCAGCCGGGCGATCTCGTCGGCCCCCAGCCGCGGTGGCTGGTCCAGGCCGTAGGAGTCGGTGTTGCGCAGCACCGCGGCAACCACCGCCGAGATCGGCTGCAGCCCGTCGGGCAGCACCGCGTAGTACTGGGTGCCGGCGTCGGAGCCGCCGCTCACCGCGTGCGCCGCCAGGACGGCGCCGACCGGGACCGGCAGGCCCAGGTCGAACTGCGGCCGGGTACCGGCGTCCGGGATCACCGGGGCGGTCAGCGCGGGCGCCTCCGGGATGGCGTTGAGCAGCCCGGCGTCGATCCGGCGCGGGGCGGGCAGGTCGGCGCCCAGGCCCAGTGCGCTGGTGACGGCGCGGTCGCGCAGGTTGATGTGGCTGCGTTTGCCGTCCCACAGCAGCCAGCTGCCGGTGGCGTTCCAGGCGAGCACCGCGTGGTTCGACTCGAGGGCGGCGGCCCGCGATCCGCCGGCGACCGGCGGCCCGGCGATCAGGGTCACGCCGGTGCCGGTGCCGTTGGTGGGCGCGGCGGCGTCGCAGACCACCCAGTCGGCGTCCCGCTCCGGGCTCTGCACCATCCGCTCGGGGGCACCCGGAATCCCGACCAGGTTGCCCCGGCGGAAGGTGTCCAGCGCCGTGCCCTTCACCGCGGTCGGGTTGACCGGCCGACCGACGATCAACCGCGCCGAGGTCAGGTTCAGCACCGGGTGCAGCTCGTCGCCGAGACGCACGTACAGCGCCGAGGTGGACCGGTCGGAGAGCACCGCGTCGTTGCCGACGGCGCGGTTGGGCCAGATCAGGGTGAACGCGAAGCAGCCGGCCCCGATGGTTGCCATCACCAGCAGCCCCATCAGCACGGCCCGGGACTGGGCGCGCAACGGTTCGACCAGCATCCGGGTGTCGTGCAGCGCGACGCCGGCCGCGATCCGGCGCATCACGAAACGCCAGCCGCTCACCTGGTGCTTGGTGACGAAGCCGCGCCGGTACTCGACCCGGTCCGGGTTCTCGTTGACCGGGGTGCGGGAGGCGAACGAACGCCGGTCCCCGTCGACCGGGTCGGGCTGGCTCACCTGGCCGTTCCGCGGTGCGGTCATGCCGGCGTCTCCAACCGGAGACCTTCCAGCAGCGACGCGACCGTGCTGCCGACGTCGGCCGCGGTGATGGTCATCAGCTCTTCGTCGGTGAACTCGCCGGTTTCGGCGTGTGCGGAGTGGTCCAGGCGGAACTCGCGCTCCTCTTCGGACTTCTCGACGACATTGCGGACGAACCGTCCGTTGCCGGCGATGTCCAGCGCGCGGCGCTCGACGCCGGCGGTGTCGGGTTTGGTGGTGTCGGCCAGGTGCCCGAACAGCGCTTCCAGGTCGTGGAGTGCGGCCAGGTCGAACGTGCTGTCCCGGCGGGACGCCATGAAGGTGGCGATCTCGACCAGCTCGGCCGGCTTGTACGACGGGAAGTCGATGGTGCGGGTGAACCGGGACCGCAGCCCCTGGTTGGTGTCGAGGAACCGGTCCAGGTCGGCGCGGTAGCCGGCGACGATCACCACCAGCCGGTCGCGGTCGTTCTCCATCCGGGCCAGCAGGGTGTCGATGGCCACCAGGCCGAAGTCGTTCTTGGCGCCGGTGGCGACCAGCGCGTAGGCCTCGTCGATGAAGAGCACCCCGTCGAGTGCGCTGTCGATGATCGCGTTCGTCTTGGCCTCGGTCTCGCCGATGTGCTGGCCGATCAGGTCGGCCCGGTGCACCTCTTTGATGTTCTCCTTCTTCAGCAGGCCCAGCCCGCAGTAGATCTTGGCGACGACCCGGGCGATGGTGGTCTTGCCGGTGCCGGGCGGACCGGTGAAGACCAGGTGGTGGCTGCGCTGGGCCACCTCCAAGCCCCGTGCCCTGCGCACCAGCTCCATCGCGACCGCGCTCTTGAGCCGGGCCACCTGGTCCTTGACCTTCTCCAGGCCGATGAACTCGCCGAGTTCGCGCTCGGCTTCGTCCAGCAGCACCGCCTTGCGTTCCTGGGCACCGGGGTCGACGAAATCACCGGGTTCCGGCTCGGTGGCCGGGTCCCACGGATCGGTGCGGGCGGCGATGCGGTCCGCGGTGGTGACCGCGATCGCGTAGCTGGAGTCCGACAGCGCCTCGCCGACCTCGGCATTCTCCGGGTTTGCGGCGTAGAGGTCTTGGAGCACCTCGCGGGCGGTGTCCTCGTCGCCGTCGGCGCGCAGCGACAGCGCCCGGGCCAGCGCGCCGTCCACCGCGGCGGCGGCGACCGGACCGTCCGGCTCCTCCAGGTAGGACAGCGCCGCGGCGAACATGCCCAGCCGGGCCAGCGCGGTGCCGAGGGCGACCCGGGCGGCGTGCGCGTACAGCTCGTCCAGGCCGCCGTCGTTGACGATCGGCGACAGCAGCTTCACCACGTCCGACCACCGCTGCGCCCGGTAGTGCACGACGACGCCGACCCAGCGCGCCTGGTTCCAGTCCGGCCGGCGCTCGGCGATGCCGGCCGCTACCTGGTGCGCCTCGGCGTAGCTGCCGTCGGCGGCCAGCGCCGCGGCGTGGGCCAGGTGGAAGTCGTCCGGGTCGACGGCGCGGAACTGCAGGTACAACCCGGTGTCGTAGTGGAAGCCCAACGCACCGCGCGGCAGCTCCAGCCGGCGCTGCAGCAGGCCCGCGCTCGCCGCGGTGCGCGACACCGCTTCCAGCACCCGGGCCGAGCGGTCACCGGCCGCGGCCAGGCCGGTCCAGGCGTCGCACTGGTCGTAGGCGATCCGGGTGAGCGCGCGGAAGCCGGTCCGGGCGGCGGCCAGGTCCGCCGGGCGCTGACGCTGGTAGACGGTGAGACCCAGGGCGCGACAGCAGGTGGCGAACCGGCTGACGGTCTCCTCGTCCACCCGGGTGCTGGCCTGCGCCGGCAGCACGGCGGCATCACCGTTCTTCATGCCTGGATCGCCCTCTCCAGCAAACGTTGGCTACGCTAACCCGGCTGAAGTTAGCATTGCATAAGCTAACTGTCGAGACGAGGGGCCCCCGCCCGGCGATGACCCTGGTCACGCCGACAGATCCGGCCGGCTCGCGGCTGCGCATCCACCCTCCTTGTTGAAAATGATTGTCGGAATTTCGACCCCTGACGATACCCCGCCTGGAAGCTTGCTGAAAATGGCTGTCATTTCCGCCGCCTCACGGCTTGACGGCCCGGACCAGCGAATTACGGTCGATCATCGGCCAGGCCTCGGCGTCCGGCGGCGGCACCGGCCGGTCATGCCGGCGGAGATACTCCGCCAGCGGTGTCGCCGTCGCCGTCCAGCCCCGCGCACCGAACCAGTCCACCGCCGGCGCGCATCGCTCGTTGTAGACCAACTGATGGAAGACCCGCCGATCGTCTCCGGAGCTCTTCTCCGCCGCGAGCGCGGCCGCGAACTCCTCCGGCGACATCGGTGCGCCGTCTTCGACGGCGACGTGGCTGCCCGGGCAGGCCAGCGTGTCGATCCCAGTGAAGAGCTGCTCCTGCGCGGCGGCCGGCAGGTAGATCAGCAGCCCCTCGGCGATCCAGGCCGCCGGTTCGGCCGGGTCGAAGCCACTGTCGCGCAGCGCCGCGGCCCAGTCCGCACGCAGGTCGACGGCGATCTCCCGGCGATCGGCGCTTTGCTGGGCGTGGTGTTCGGCGAGCACCGTTCGCTTGAACTCCAGCACCTGCGGCCGGTCCAGCTCGAAGACCACCGTCCCATCCGGCCAGGGCAGTCGGTAGGCCCGGGAGTCCAGCCCGGCGGCCAGGATCACCACCTGACGCACGCCGGCGTCGGCGGCACGGTGGAAATAGTCGTCGAAGTAGCGGGTCCGGGCGCCCTGGAAGTTGACGAAGTGCTCGCCGAAATCGCTGCTCTTCAGCTGATGCCCGGGCAGTTTCCCGTCCAGCAGATCCGCCCATTCGCCGCCGACCGCCCGGCAGAACAGTTCGGCGTACGGGTCGACGGCCAACGGGTCGGGCTTCTGCGCCTCCAGCGCCCGGGCCGCCGCTACGAACAACGCGGTCGATCCGACGCTGGTGGTGATGTCCCAGCTGTCACCCTCGCTTCGCATCCGGTGACCTCAGCCCGCCGCGCCCGACGCGCCGGTCAGCCCCATTTGGCGCCTTCGGCGGCGTCGCGGGCGTACATCGCCACGGTGTTGGACTCATGGGTGGTGGCCATCGCGTGATAGGCCCGCAC
>NZ_JBYCLB010000125.1:0-1727 GCF_057473705.1 Mycobacterium sp. TH-M15
GGGTAGCCCCGCACCCCGCGGCGCTGGGCGATCTGGGCTATCTGCTCGTGCGATTTTACGCGGCGGTGGCGGGCTTTCCGGTCTAAGCAGGGGTTGACCTCCACCCGCGGCCGGCGGACCATCGCCCGGGTGTAGGCGATCGCGAACATCGGCTCGATCCCCGCGGTGGTGCCGGCGATCAGCGAGATGGTGCCGGTCGGGGCGATGGAGGTGACCTGCGCGTTGCGTCGGGGTCGCGCCGGGGCCGACCGGGCGTAGCGGCTGTCGGCGAAGGCCGTGAACGCCCCGCGCTCCTCGGCGAGCTGCTCGGACGCCGCGTGCCCGGCCTGCTGGATGTGCCGGATGATCCGGCCGGCCAGCCGCACCCCGTTCCTGCTGTCGTAGGGGATGCCCAGGCCGGCCAGCATCTCGGCCAGCCCCATCACCCCCAGCCCGATCTTGCGGGTTGCCCGGGTGGCCGTGCCGAGCTCGGGGACCGGGTAGCGGCTGACGTCGATGACGTCGTCGAGAAAGCGAACCCCCAGCCCGGCCACCACGGCCAACCGGTCCCAGTCGACGTGATCGCCGGCGGTCATCCGGGCCAGGTTGACCGAGCCGAGGTTGCACGACTCGTAGGGCCGCAGCGGCACCTCCCCACACGGGTTGGTCGCCTCGATCCGGTCCCCGCCCGGCATCGGGTTGTCCCGGTTGATGGTGTCCAGAAACACCAGCCCGGGGTCGCCGCAGGCGTGCGCCGCGGTGCAGACCGCGGTGAACAGGCCGGCGGCCGACGCCCGGCGCACCGTCCGGCCGGTGTGCGGATCGATCAGCGGATAGCTGCTGTCCTTGATGACGGCGCGCATGAACGCGTCGGTGACGCCCACCGAGAGGTTGAACTGGCTCAGGTCGCTGGCCGAGTCCGCCTTGGCGGCGACGAAGTCCTCGATGTCCGGATGCGACGCGTCGAGCACGGCCATGCAGGCGCCGCGGCGACGGCCGCCCATCGCCACCACCTTCGCGGCGCTGTCGAACAGCCGGAGAAACGACACCGGGCCGCTGGCGGTCCCCCCGGTGCTGCTCACCGGCGATCCGGCCGGGCGCAGGTGGCTGAAGGTGTACCCGGTGCCGCCGCCCTCGCGCTGGATCTGGGCGGCGTGGCCCAGCGTGGTGAAGATCGATTTCAGCGAATCCTCCAGCGGCAGCACGAAACATCCGGAGAGCACGCCCAGCTCGGTGCCGGCGTTCATCAGCGTCGGCGAGTTCGGCAGGAACTCCAGCCCGCGCAGCGCCGCCGAGAAACGCTGCGCCCACCGGGCCGACGACCCGGGCCGGTAGCCATCCTCGGCGGCGGCGACGAAGTTGGCCGCCCGGTCCATCATCTCGCCGGTCGACTCGATCGGCCGGCCGGTGTCGTCGCGGCGCAGATAGCGTTCGCGCAGCACCGTCACCGCGGCCAGACTCAGTTTCAGCTCGTCGCGCACCGCCAGCATCGCTTTGGCCGAGCGCAGCTCGGCCCGTTGCTGGCGGTAGACGATGTAGGCGCGCGCGACGTCGTCCAGACCCGCGGCCGCCAGCTTCCGGTCGACCAGATCCTGAATCGCCTCGACGTCGGCCACCTCGGGGCCGCGGGCCAGCTCGCCGGCCACCGCTTCGGCGATCGCGGCGGCATCGGCGTCGTGCCCGGCTTCCCGGGCCGCCCGGGCGATCGCGGCCTCGATCCGCGCGACGTCGAACGGGACCAGCGTCTG
>NZ_JBYCLB010000126.1:0-2618 GCF_057473705.1 Mycobacterium sp. TH-M15
CGCCGGCCGGGCCGCCGGTCAACCAACCGCGCGGCGACCGGCTGCGCGCTGCATGCGCTGCCGGCCCCAATCGCAGAGGGTCTGCAACACCGGAGCCAGCGTGGCGTCGTAGGCGGAGATCGAATAGTGCACGCACGGCGGTACGGTGCGGGCGTCGTGGCGGTCGATGATCCCGTCGTCGACCAGTTCGTGCAGATGCCGAATGAGCATCCGCTCGGTGATGCCGGGAATGCTGCGTCGCAACTCGGCCGTACGCAGCGGCCCGTCGCGCAGCCGCCACAGGATGGTGCCCTTCCACCGACCGTCGATCACCGAGAGCGCGGTGTCGATCGGGCCGTCGCTGGAAACCTTCTGCGATACCGCCATCGCAGCTCCTGGCCCGGCACTACACCGACATGCTTGTCAGTACCGTGTTTTCCGTCAGCATATCGTCGAGGCTGGGCGCCATGGCGGAGATCGTCGGTGCTGGTGCCGATGAACAGCCGGCTCGCGGCGCAGCCCGCCCGGGCCCCGGCGGCCCGGTGGGATCGGCTGAATTGGCTGCGGGTGCTGATGGTTGGCGGTCTGCTTCGTCCTGCTGGCCGTGGCCCGTTTTGGCTGATCGCCGGGCTCACGCTATGGTGAGTGGCGATCCACCGAAGACCGTCGGTCACCGAGCAATCGGTTGAAGGTCCGGGAACATCCCGGCGGCCCACGCAGGAGGACGAGGCACCGGCCCAGCCGGCACTGCACTGTGACGCCCCGACCGCTTCCTGCGTCGGGGCGTTCGTCGTTTCCGGGGCCGGCGGACCCTTAGGACCCTAGACACCCGAGGAGGTATGCATGGCGCGGACCGACAAGGCCACCGCCGTCGCGGGCATCGCCGAGCAGTTCCGGGGCTCGACCGCGACCGTCGTCACCGAGTACCGCGGTCTGACGGTCGCCGACCTGGCGGATCTGCGTCGCTCGCTCGACGGATCGGCCACCTACGCGGTGGCGAAGAACACGCTGGTGAAGCGGGCGGCGTCGGCGGCCGGTGTCGAGGGTCTCGACGAACTGTTCTCCGGGCCGACGGCGATCGCTTTCATCAGCGGTGAGCCGGTCGATGCCGCCAAGGCGATCAAGAAGTTCGCCAAAGACCACCACGCGCTGGTTATCAAGGGCGGCTACATGGACGGTCACCCGCTGACCGTCGCCGAGGTGGAGCGCATCGCCGACCTGGAGTCGCGCGAGGTGCTGCTGGCCAAGCTGGCCGGCGCGATGAAGGCCAACCTGTCCAAGGCGGCCGGCATGTTCGCCGCGCCGGCTTCGCAGATGGCCCGGCTGGCGGCGGCGCTGCAGGAGAAGAAGCCGGCCGAAGCTCCGGCAGCGGCGGAAGCCCCCGCCGAGACCGCCGAAGCGCCCGCCGAGACCGCCGAGGCGCCCGCCGAGGCCCCCGAATAAAACCCGAGACGCAGAACCACCCGAATCAGAAAGGACCGAAACGATGGCCAAGATTTCCACCGACGAACTGCTCGACGTCTTCAAGGAGATGACGCTGCTGGAGCTGTCGGAGTTCGTCAAGAAGTTCGAGGACACCTTCGAGGTGACCGCGGCGGCCCCGGTCGCCGTGGCCGCTGTCGCGCCCGGAGCCGGTGCGGGCGCCGGTGCCGAGGCCGCCGCCGAAGAGCAGAGCGAGTTCGACGTCATCCTGGAGTCCGCCGGCGAGAAGAAGATCGGCGTGATCAAGGTTGTCCGCGAGGTCGTTTCCGGTCTGGGCCTCAAGGAGGCCAAGGATCTGGTGGACAGCGCCCCGAAGCCGCTGCTGGAGAAGGTTGCCAAGGACGCGGCCGAGGAGGCCAAGACCAAGCTGGAAGCCGCCGGCGCGACGGTCACCGTCAAGTAGCCGACCCACTCCGCGGAAGCCCCCGACACTCGCCCCAGAGTGCGGGGGCTTTCCGGTTCCGGGGTGACCGGCGATCCGGGTGCGATACAGTGGCGTGAGCCACAGAAAACCGGTGGCCGAATAGCTGCTGGGAAGGATCTCCTAATGGGTGTCGCCATCGAGGTGCAGGGCCTGAGCAAGTCGTTCGGCCCGGCCCGGATCTGGGAAGACGTCAGCATGACGATTCCGGAGGGCGAAGTCAGCGTGCTGTTGGGCCCGTCGGGCACCGGCAAGTCCGTCTTCCTGAAGTCGCTGATCGGCCTGCTGCGCCCGGAGCGCGGATCGATCGTCATCGACGGCACCAACATCATCGAATGCTCGACCAAGGAGCTCTACGAGATCCGCACCCTGTTCGGGGTGCTGTTCCAGGACGGCGCCCTGTTCGGATCGATGAACATCTTCGACAACACCGCGTTCCCGCTGCGCGAGCACACCAAGAAGAGCGAGCGCGAGATCCGTGACATCGTCATGGAGAAGCTCGAGATGGTCGGAATGCCGGAAGACGGCGGCAAGTTCCCCGGCGAGATCTCCGGCGGTATGCGCAAGCGGGCCGGTCTGGCCCGCGCCCTGGTGCTCGACCCACAGATCATCCTCTGCGACGAGCCCGACTCGGGTCTGGACCCGGTTCGTACCGCCTACCTCAGCCAGCTGCTGATCGACATCAACGCCCAGATCGACGCGACCATCCTGATCGTCACGCACAACATCAACATCG
>NZ_JBYCLB010000127.1:0-1608 GCF_057473705.1 Mycobacterium sp. TH-M15
GGCGCTGCACGGCGCGAAGTGGGTCGACGACGACACGCCAATCGAGTTGATCTGGGCTAATGCCAGGACGCCGAGCGGCGTCAAGACCCGAAGCGCACTGGCTGAGCGGCATCGGCACACCCGGGGACTGCGCCGGCTCGAGTCGGCCGCTTGACCTTGTCGATGCGGGCGGGCAGTCGCCGAAGGAGACCTGGCTGCGGCTGTTGCTGATCGGCGCCGGCTTCCCGAGCCGCAGACCCAGATTTCGGTCCCTGGGCCTGACGGATACCCGAAGTACTACCTCGACATGGTTGGGAAGGCATCATGCTCGCCGTCGAATACGACGGCGAACAGCACCGCACCAGCCGGTCACAGTACGCCTGGGACGTCGAACGGGTGGAGTACATCCAATCGGTGGGCTGGACTCACCTCAGGGTGATAGCCGAGCACCGCGCCTGCGATGTCATTCGTCGCGTTCGACGCGCCTGGGACAGCTTGACTCTGCGCTGACGGCGCATGCCACTCGAACTTCTGCGCCACCAGCGCAGAGTCAACGTGAAGATCAGGCGAGCCGCTCGATCACCATCGCCATGCCCTGGCCCCCGCCGACGCACATCGTCTCCACACCGAACGTTTTGTCGTGGCTCTGCAGGTTGTTCAGCAGGGTCGCGGTGATCCGGGCGCCGGTCATGCCGAACGGGTGGCCCAGCGCGATCGCGCCGCCGGAGACGTTCAGCTTGTCCTGGTCGATGCCCAGCTCGCGAGCCGAGGCGATCACCTGCACGGCGAACGCCTCGTTGATCTCGAACAGGTCGATGTCGGAGATCGACATCTTCGCGTGGGCCAGAGCGTTCTTGGTCGCCTCGATCGGACCCAGGCCCATGATCTCCGGCGACAGGCCGCTCACCCCGGTGGACACGATGCGGGCCAGCGGCTTGAGGCCCAGCTCCTTGGCCTTGGTGTCGCTGGTGATGATCACCGCGGCCGCGCCGTCGTTGAGCGGGCAGGCGTTGCCGGCCGTCACCGTGCCGTTCGGCCGGAACACCGGCTTGAGCTGGCTGACCTTCTCGTAGGTGGTGCCCGGCCGCGGACCGTCGTCGGTGTCGACGACGGTGCCGTCCGGCAGCGTCACCGGGGAGATCTCCTTGGCGAAGTGCCCGTTCTTGATCGCATCCTCGGCCCGGTTCTGGCTGCGCACCCCCCAGCGGTCCTGCTCCTCACGGCTGATCCCGGTGTGCAGCACGACGTTCTCGGCGGTCTGGCCCATCGCGATGTAGACGTCGGGCAGGTTGTCGTCGGCCCGCGGGTCGTGCCACTCGTCGGCGCCAGCCGAGGCCTTCTCGCTGCGCTTCTCGGCGTCGACGAAGAGCGGGTTGTGGGTGTCCGGCCAGCCGTCGGCGCTGCCCTTGGGGAAGCGGGACACCGTCTCGACACCGGCGGAGATGAACGCGTCACCCTCGCCGGCCTTGATCGCGTGGAACGCCATCCGGGTGGTCTGCAGCGACGACGAACAGTACCGGTTGACGGTGGTTCCGGGCAGGAAGTCGTAGCCGAGCTGCACGGCGACCACCCGGGCGATGTTGAAGCCGGACTCGCCCGCCGGCTGTCCGCAGCCCATCATCAGGTCGT
>NZ_JBYCLB010000128.1:0-3609 GCF_057473705.1 Mycobacterium sp. TH-M15
GATGTTGTGCGCGAACAGGATCAGCTGCCGCCACACCAGCCGGTAGACGTGCACACTCAACGGCGTCGGCAGCTGCTTGATCAGCCCTTCGTTGGCGACGAAGACGTCGGCGCCCTCCAGGATCGCCGCGTTGATCAGGTTCCAGATGATCAGCCCCAGCGTCACATACGGCAGGTGCACCGCCAGGTCGAGGTGAAACAGCTTGGAATACAACGCACCCATCGCCACCGCGGTGGTGGCGGTCCCGATGGTGATCCAGAACGGGCCCAGCGCGCTGCGCCGGTAGCGCTGCTTGATGTCCTGCCAGCCCAGGTGCAGCCAGAGCTCGTAGCGGTGGTAGCCGTCGACCAGATCGCCCCAGGCGCGCTTCATCGTCCGGGACTCCGCGGCGGCGTCGATGAACCCGGCGGCATCGGTGGATGTCATGACAGCTCCTGCGGTCGGTCGAAATGCTCGGCACGGCCCAATCGCCGCAACCGAATCCATTCGCGCAGCCCGGCGACGTCCAGCCGGCGCGACACCAGGAAGAACCAGCCGAACCGTAGCCACTCCTGCACCAGCAGCCGGCGCATGCCCGGCTGGGCCATCAGGTAACCGCGGTTGCGGTAGGTGAAAAAGCGTTTGGCGGCGTCGTCGGGGTACTGGGCGTGCATATGACCGGCCAGGATCGGCTTGAATTCGTCCGCGCCGCAAGGATGTAGATACGACGCGGTCAGGCAGGTGCCGAATGGAAGCCCGGACCGCACCAGTCGCCGGTGCAGCTCCACCTCGTCGCCGCGGACGAACAGCCGCAGGTCCGGCACGCCGACCGCCTCCAGTGCGTCCGCGGTGAACAGCGCCCCGTTGAACAGCGACGCGATCCCCGGCAGGAGATCACCGCCGCCGCCGTCCCGCAGCTCGGAAACAGCGCGCCGCCACACTAATCCACGGCGCAGGGGGAACGCCAGCCGGGCCGGGTCGTCGATGTCGCAGACCATCGGCGACACCTGGGCCAGTCGGTGCTGCGCCGCACACGCCAGCAGCGTGGCCAGCACCCCCGAATCGGCGGGCCGGCCGTCGTCGTCGGCCAGCCACACCCAGTCGGCGCCGGCCGCCAGTGCGTGCAGCATCCCCAAGGCGAATCCGCCTGCCCCGCCTAGGTTTCGCCGCGACCCAAGATAGGTCGACGGCACCGGCTGACCGGCGACCAGCTCGCGCACCGCCTCGACCGGGTCGTTGCCGAAGTCGTTGTCGACGACGACCAGGTGATCCGGCACCCGGCTCTGCGTCACCAGCACGTCCAGCGATTTGGCCAGCTGGTCGCGGCGCCGGTGGGTGACGACGACGGTGTACACCGATTCGGTCATGTCGCGACTTCGTCCAGGACCTCGCGCACGTGCCGGGCGGCGTCCTCGCCCTCGTAGGCGCGGACCACGTCCTCGATGCCGCCGGTCATCTTGATGCCGCCGTGGTCGATCCACATCGCGGTCTTGCACAGCCGGGCCAGGAAGTCGTTGGAGTGGCTGGCGAACACCAGGATTCCGGAGCGGTCCACCAGGGCCTGCAGCCGGGTGCGGGCCTTCTTCAGGAAGTCGGCGTCCACCGCGCCGATCCCCTCGTCGAGCAGCAGGATCTCCGGGTCGATGCTGGTGACCACGCCCATCGCCAGCCGGACCCGCATCCCGGTGGAGTAGGTACGCAGCGGCATCGACAGGTAGTCGCCCAGCTCGGTGAACTCGGCGATCTCGTCGACCTTGGCCTGCATCTGGCGACGGGTCTGGCCGAGGAACAGGCCGCGGATGATGATGTTCTCGTAGCCGGAGATCTCCGGGTCCATGCCCACGCCGAGGTCGAAGACCGGCGCTACCCGGCCGACCACCCGGGCCGAGCCGCGGGTCGGCTCGTAGATCCCGGAGAGCAGCCGCAGCAGCGTGGACTTGCCGGCGCCGTTGTGGCCGACCAGCCCCACCCGGTCGCCGTGCCGCAGGCTCATGGTGATGTCCCGCAGCGCCTCGACCACCACCACGTTGGACGTGTTGCGGCCGATCGCCCCGCCCGCTTTGCCCAGGAACGCCTTCTTCAACGACCGCGACTTGGCGTCGAAGATGGGGAACTCCACCCAGGCGTCGCGGGTCTGGATGTACGGGCCGTCGCTGCTGGGCACGGGCAGGTCGCTACAGGTACTGGCCGGTGTCGGAGTGGCCGGGCGGGGGGCCTGGCGGCAGCGCCCCGTGGCGCATCCGCTCCAGCTGCTCGCGGGCGGCCATCTGCTGGGCGAACAGCGCGGTCTGGATACCGTGGAACAGCCCCTCCAGCCAGCCGACCAGCTGCGCCTGGGCGACCCGCAGTTCGGCGTCGGATGGGGTGGCGTCCTGGCTGAACGGCAGCGTCAGCCGGTCCAGCTCCTCGCGCAGCTCCGGCGCCAAGCCCTGCTCCAGCTCGCGGATGCTGGCGGCGTGGATCTCGCGCAGCCGGCTGCGGCTGGCCTCGTCCAGCGGAGCGGCCCGCACCTCTTCGAGCAGCTGCTTGATCATCGTCCCGATCCGCATCACCTTGGCCGGCTGCTCGATCAGGTCGGTGATCGACTCGTCGTCGCCGGACCCGTCGTCGGCCCGGCCGGTGCTGGCCACCAGCCGCGGGTCGATGCCGTCGACAACCTCGATGTCGTCGTCGTCGGTGCTCACCAGGTTCGCCTCCTCGTCATTTTTGTCGGTCATTTGTCACCACAGCAGCCGCAGTCACACAAGTCGCCGCGCCACTCGTAGATGCGAGCCCCGCCATTGTCGTAGATTTTCACCCACGACTTCGACTCGTCCAGCGATCGCAGCCCCTCGGGCAGGGTGAACCCACGCACGATCGGACTACTGACCAGCACGTACCGGATATTGAGGGCGTGCACCGCCTCGGCTGCCCGCGGATCGGCGTCGTCGTCGGCGTAGGCCCAGAAGCTGTACCGCTGCGGCCCCGGACCCTGCTGCTGCGGGAAGTCGTAGTGCGTCCAGAGCGGGTGCAGCCCGGCCACCGCGTACATCCACGCGGTGCCGTCGGTGTTGGCGTTGCCGATCAGGGTGTCCCGGGCGCCGGGCAGGCCGGCCAGGTAGGCGAACGCGTCCAGGTCGCGCTGGTCGATCATCACCGAGTCGTACTTGTCGCCGAGCAGCAGCCGGTGCCGCGGCAGGTAGTGCCGGGCCAGCCCGACCGTCGAGACCACCAGCAGCACCGCGGCGGCGGCGCCGACCACCCGCGGGCTCCGCCACCGTTTGGGCAGCCGCCGGGCGCCGAGGGTCACCAGCGCGATCAGCGCGGCCAGCGCGATCCCGGCCATCGGCGTCAACAGCAGGGTAACGGCGGCCGATAGCCGGCGCGGGTCGCTGTAGAACAGGTCGGTGAACCGGTCCACCGCCCAGCCGGCCGGGCCGGGAAACGGCTGGGAGGCGTGCATGATCCCGACCACCAGCACCGCCCACAGCCCCACCGGCCACCAGATCTTCCGGGCCAGCAGCAGCACCGCGCCGATCCCGGCCAGCGCCAACAGCGTGTACTGGATCGGGAAGTCGTTGAGGTGGCGGGTGTGCTGAAGCACCGCGTCGCGCAGGTCGGTGCGACGGCCCAGGTGGCTGAGGAACGAAT
>NZ_JBYCLB010000129.1:0-2417 GCF_057473705.1 Mycobacterium sp. TH-M15
GCCAGCTGCTGCTCGGCCTCGGTGTCCACTTTCGCGAAGACGATGTCCGGGTGCTTTTCGGCCGAGGCCGAGTACGTCGGTGCGAACGACCGGCACGGGCCGCACCACGAGGCCCAGAAGTCGACCAGGACGATCTCGTTGTCTTTGATGGTTTCGTCGAACTCTGCGGTGGTGATGTCTCGAGTAGCCATTGTCCGCCCAACGCTGCCACATCCCGCGGTGTTCCCGCCACGCGACCTCAGGTCAGGTGGCGGCTGGCCACGATCCCGACCACCGGACCGCGCTCGGCCACGGCGGCCACCGCCGCGTCGTCGAGGAAGCCGGGCGGCTCCCACAACACGTTCCCGTCCGGCGAGCAGCAGCCCGTCCTCGAGGGCGGCGACGGTCGACCGCACCCCTGGGCGGTCAGCTCCTCCAGGGTCGCCCAGCGACACCGCAGGTCCGGCAGAGCCAGAACACCGTCTCAGACGGTGAAGCCGACGGCGCGCATCATCTCGCGGCCGTCGTCGGTGATCTTGTCCGGGCCCCACGGCGGATCCCAGACCCAGGTCAGGTCCAACTCGCTGACCAGGCCGCTGCCGACCGTGGCGTTGTGCACCTGGTCGTGGATCATGTCCTGTAGCGGGCAGGCCGGCGAGGTCAGCGTCATGGTGATCACCGCCACCGGGCCCTCGTCGCCGTGCTTGACCGACAGGTCGTAGACCAGCCCGAGGTCCATCACGTTGATACCGATCTCCGGGTCGATGACGTCGTGCATCGACTCGTCGACCTCGGCGAGCAGCTCCTCCATTGCGCCGTCGGCGTCGCTCATCAATCCATCTCCATCGTTGCTTCGGCGCCGGCGTTCGGCACCTGGGTTGCCACGCCGGCTGGTGCCAGCGCGTGTGTCCAGGCACCGGTTTCGGCCGGCGCCGGCTCGGGGGCGCCGGCTCCGAGCGCCCGCGCCAGTGCGTCCTTGAA
Source organism: Mycobacterium sp. TH-M15 (assembly GCF_057473705.1). Classification (NCBI taxonomy): domain Bacteria; kingdom Bacillati; phylum Actinomycetota; class Actinomycetes; order Mycobacteriales; family Mycobacteriaceae; genus Mycobacterium; species Mycobacterium sp. TH-M15. Next base: position 961 of record NZ_JBYCLB010000129.1, read on the forward strand.
CGCCATCCAGCCCAGCAACGCACATTTCACCCGCGCCGGGTACTTGGCGACGCCGGCGAACGCCACCCCGTCGCCGAGCAACTCCTCGTCGCCTTCCACCGTCCCCCGCGAGGAGACCATCGCGTGGAAGGCGTCGAACGTCTTCAGTGCGTCGGCCACGCTCAGCCCGATCACCTGGCCGGCGAGCACCGAGGTGGCGGCCTGGCTGATCGAGCAGCCCTGCCCGTCGTAGGAGACGTCGGCGATCCGCTCGCCGCCGTCGGAGAGCGCCACCCGCAGGGTGAGCTCGTCCCCGCAGGTCGGATTCACGTGGTGCACCTCGGCCCCGAACGGCTCGCGCAGCCCGCGGTGCTGCGGGTGCTTGTAGTGATCGAGAATCACTTCCTGGTAGAACTGCTCGAGTCGCATCGCTCACGCCCTACCGAAGAAATCCACGGCCCGGCGCACCCCGGCGATCAGCCGGTCGACCTCGTCGAACGTGTTGTACAGCGCGAACGACGCCCGGGCGGTGGCCGCCACGTTGAACCGGCGGTGCAGCGGCATGGTGCAGTGATGCCCGACCCGAACCGCCACCCCGTCGTCGTCGAGCACCTGGCCCACGTCATGGGCGTGCACGCCGTCCACCACGAACGCCACCGGCGAGCCGCGGTCGGCCATCGTGGTCGGCCCGACGATGCGCACCTGGGGGATCTCGGCCAGCCCGTCCAGGGCGGCGGACACCAGGTCGCGTTCGTGGGCTTCCACCGCGGCCATGCCGACCGCGCTCAGGTACTTCGCCGCCGCGGCCAGGCCGACCACCTGCGAGGTCATCGGAGTGCCGGGCTCGAACCGCTGCGGCGGCGGCGCGTAGCTGCTCGACGCCATCGTCACCGTCTCGATCATCGACCCGCCGGTGAGGAACGGCGGCAGCTCGGCGAGCAGCTCACCACGCCCGTAGAGCACGCCGATCCCGTTGGGGCCCAGCATCTTGTGCCCGGAGAAACCGGCGAAGTCGACGTCGAGCGCACGGAGGTCGACCGGCTGGTGCGGCACCGACTGGCAGGCGTCCAGCACCGTCAGCGCCCCGACCGCGCGCGCCCGGGAGACCAGCTCGGCCACCGGGGTCAGCGCCCCGGTCACATTCGAATGATGGGTGAATGCAACGACTTTCACCCGTCCGTCGAGCATCAGCGAGTCCAGGTCGATGCGCCCGGCGTCCGGCCCCGAGTCGATCACCGAATACCAGCGCAGTGTCGCCCCGGTGCGTCGGGCCAGCTCCTGCCAGGGCACCAGGTTGGCGTGGTGCTCCAACTCGGTGACGGCGATGACGTCGCCGGGGCCGACCGCGCGGTCGAACCGGTCGTCGCCGAGCACGTAGGACACCAGGTTCAGCGCCTCGGTGGCGTTCTTGGTGAACACCAGCTCGTCGGCGTCGGCGCCGACGAACTCGGCGATCGCCGCCCGGCCGTTCTCGTAGG
>NZ_JBYCLB010000130.1:0-9544 GCF_057473705.1 Mycobacterium sp. TH-M15
ATCTGACCACAACGCGGCCAAAGACACCCGGCTACGCAAGCTCCGCCGGGTAGCTGTCGCCTGCCCACTCACCCTGGGGATTTTCCGGTCAGGCACCTCGAACCGGAGTCGGCCCGGCTCGGCCGGCGCCGCCGGTCAGGACCGCTGCAGCTGAAAGTCGCTGACGGTGCTGCCCGGCGCCAGCCGGCCCGCGCAGCCCGGCCCGTCGGGTGTCGTCTCACTGACACCGGCCAGGGTGTTCGGGTCCCAGGTGTAGTGAGCGGTGCCGGGGATGTCGCCCTTGGGGTTCCCGAACTGATCCGAACACACCACGGTCACGGGGAGGCTCATCGTCCACTCGCCGTTGACCAGGTGCGCCTGGGCGATCGAGCAGCCCTCGTGGTTGTCGGTGGCGCAGGCCTCCACCGATGCGCAGCCGACCCCGCACGGGGTGGCGAACCAGTAGGTGGTGAACGTCTGGTGGTTCAGCCGGTTGGTCGCGGTCCGGACGTAGTGCCCGTCCATCTGGGGTTCGGCACCGGCCGGCCCGGCGCCGATCAGGGCCACGACGGCGGTTGCCCCGGAGATGATCGACATGCGCACGCGGATGCCTCCTATCGGGCTGTGAATCCGACCGAGTCTACCCGCCGGCTGGGCTCGATCCGGCCGCGTCGAAGTCCGAATCGACGTAGCCTGATGTGGAGCGGATCACGACGGCGGGAGGCGGCATGCGGATTGGCGATGTGCTGGGCAACAAGGGCGCGGCGGTGACGACGATCAGCCCCGACGCGACGGTTGCCGAGTTGGTTGCCGGCCTGACCGAACACAACATCGGCGCCATGGTGGTGATGGGGGCGAACGGCGGCGTCGACGGTGTGGTCTCCGAACGTGACGTGGTGCGCCAGCTGCACGCCCACGGCGCCAGCGTGCTGGTCCGCCCGGTCTCGGCGATCATGACGTCGTTGGTGGCCACCTGCACCAAGGCCGACACCGTCGACGACATCAGTGTGTTGATGACCGAGCATCGGGTGCGGCATGTGCCGGTGCTGGAGAACGGCAAGCTGGCCGGGATCGTCAGCATCGGCGACGTGGTCAAGTCCCGGATGGAGGAGTTGCAGGCCGAGCACGCCCAGCTGAGGTCCTATATCGCCCAGGGCTGACGGCGATCGCAAGACCGGCGCCAGCCGGTCGTAGCGGGTCGCCGCAGGGGAGAGCACTCAGCTCCACGAGTAGTCGACGCGCAGCCGGGCGGCCACCGCCTCGAACGCGGCTCGGTCCAGGATCGCGCCCTGCCGGCGGATCCCCTCCTCCGGCACGTCGAGCACCCGGTCCAGCTGCACCCAGCTCGGTGCGCCGCTCTCGTCCCAGCTGCCGGAGCCGATGCCGACCCAGTTGCGCGCGTCGCGGCCCTGCCGGGCGCAGACCATCAGGCCCAGCAGGGTGCCGTGGTCGCGCCCGACGACCAGCACCGGCCGGTCCTCGCCGCGATCGGGGTCGTTGCCGTGGACCACCCAGGTCCAGACGATCTCACCGGGATCGGCGCGGCCGGCCAGGTCGGGCGCGTACACCAGCTGGCGGGCCCGATCCGCCGTGGGGGCGCTGATGCTGGTGACCGGCCGGCCCGCGGAGATCGCCGCCGGCGCCGCGGATGCGCCGGTGAGCAGGTCCAGGCCGACCCGGATGCCCTGCTCGATGCCGCGTTCGACGACCTGCTGGACGAACTTCGGCGCGTCGTCGAAGACCAGTTTCTCGACGAAGTCCTGCATCGTCTCCCACTGGCCCTTCCGCGGGGAAGCCATGCTCGCAGCATAGTGAGATTCGGTCCGCCGTGAGGGGCGGCCGGCGGCGTCCCGGCGATACGACGCGGCGTTTCTGCTGTTCGATTGGGCCACCCGGCCGCCGTCTGGCTACCCTGACTGGGTAAGCGCCACCCGTCACGCCGCAGTCCCCGCAGGAGATCCCATCAGCAGTTTCGCCGACCAGACGTTCACCGCGCCGGCGCAGATTCGGAACTTCTGCATCATCGCCCACATCGACCACGGCAAGTCCACGCTGGCCGACCGGATGCTGCAGCTCACCGGTGTCGTCGACGAGCGGTCGATGCGCGCGCAGTACCTGGACCGGATGGACATCGAGCGAGAACGCGGCATCACCATCAAGGCGCAGAACGTCCGGCTGCCCTGGAAAATCGGCGATGACGAGTACGTCTTGCACCTGATCGACACCCCCGGCCACGTCGACTTCACCTATGAGGTGTCCCGCGCGCTGGAGGCCTGCGAGGGGGCGATCCTGCTGGTCGATGCCGCCCAGGGCATCGAGGCGCAGACCCTGGCCAACCTGTACCTGGCGCTGGATCGCGACCTGGTGATCATCCCGGTGCTGAACAAGATCGACCTGCCCGCGGCCGACCCGGAACGCTACGCCGCCGAGCTGGCCCACATCATCGGCTGCGAGCCGTCCGACGTGCTGAAGGTCTCCGGCAAGACCGGGGAAGGGGTGGCCCAGCTCCTCGACGAAGTGGTCAAACAGGTGCCACCGCCCACCGGCGACGCCGACGCGCCCACCCGCGCGATGATCTTCGACTCGGTCTACGACATCTACCGCGGCGTGGTCACCTACGTGCGGGTGGTCGACGGGGCGATCACCCCGCGGGAGAAGATCGCGATGATGTCCACCGGCGCCACCCACGAGCTGCTGGAGGTGGGCATCGTCTCACCCGAGCCCAAACCCACCAAAGGGCTCGGCGTCGGCGAGGTCGGCTACCTGATCACCGGGGTGAAGGACGTCCGCCAGTCCAAGGTCGGCGACACCGTCACCACCGCCCGCCACGGTGCCACCGAGGCGCTCACCGGCTACCGCGAACCCAAGCCGATGGTCTACTCCGGGCTCTACCCGGTGGACGGGTCGGACTACCCGACCCTGCGGGACGCGCTGGACAAGCTGCGGCTCAACGACGCCGCGCTGACCTACGAGCCGGAGACCTCGGTGGCGCTGGGTTTCGGGTTCCGCTGCGGCTTCCTGGGCCTGCTGCACATGGAGATCACCCGGGAGCGGCTGGAACGCGAGTTCGACCTGGACCTGATCTCCACCTCGCCGAACGTGGTCTACCGGGTGACCCGGGAGGACGGGTCGGAGGTGGTCGTCACCAACCCGTCGGACTGGCCGGAAGGCAAGGTCGGCGCCGTCTACGAGCCGGTGGTCAAGACCACCGTCATCGCCCCCAGCGAGTTCATCGGCACCATCATGGAGCTCTGCCAGTCGCGGCGCGGCGAGCTCGGCGGGATGGACTACCTCTCCCCGGAGCGGGTCGAGCTGCGCTACACCCTGCCGCTGGGCGAGATCATCTTCGACTTCTTCGACGCGCTGAAGTCGCGCACCCGCGGCTACGCCAGCCTGGACTACGAGGACGCCGGCGAGCAGCAGGCCGACCTGGTCAAGGTGGACATCCTGCTGCAGGGTGAGGCCGTCGACGCGTTCAGCGCGATCGTGCACCGCGACGCCGCGCTGGCTTACGGTCAGAAGATGACCGGAAAGCTCAAGGAGCTGATCCCGCGTCAGCAGTTCGAAGTGCCGGTGCAGGCCGCGATCGGCTCGAAAATCATTGCCCGGGAAAACATCCGGGCGATCCGCAAGGACGTGCTCTCCAAGTGCTACGGCGGTGACATCACCCGCAAACGCAAGCTGCTGGAGAAGCAGAAGGAGGGCAAGAAGCGGATGAAGACCATCGGTCGGGTCGACGTGCCCCAGGAGGCGTTCGTCGCCGCGCTCTCCACCGAGGCCGGGGCCGCCGGTGTCGACAAGGCCAAGAAGTGAGCAGCCAAGAAGTGGGCCGCCGGTGAGGTGGGCCGGCCGGGTGCTGGCCGCGCTGCTGCCGGGGCTGCTGGTGCTCGGCTGCACCCGGATTGTCGACGGGACGACCAAGCCCGCGCCGGGCCTGCAACCGCGGCCGGTCACCGGCGAGGCCGTCAAAGAGGTGCTGCCGGACGGCGTCGCACTCTCCGACGTGTTCGGCCAGTCGTTCGAGGCCAAAGCCGAGTTCCGGCCGCGCTTCGGCGGTGTCGGCGAGCTGCAGAAGGTGCCCGGGTCGCCGGCCGACTGCCTGGCTGCCAGCAGACTGATGCCGCGCCAGGCCTACCAGGACACCGAGACCGACACCATCGCCACCCGCAGCTGGTGGAACTCCACGCCCGACGACCTCGACCCGGCGGTGATCAACGTCGACCTGGGGGTCGCGGCGCAGCCCACCGTCGCCGCGGCGGGAACGCTGTTTGACGCATTCAGCCAACGCTGGCGGGGCTGCAGCGGGACGCCGGTGAGTGTCGCCAACGGCAGGTTCATCAGCACGATCCGTGACGTGCGGTTGGCCGACTCCGTGGTCTCCGGCGTGGTCTCGGTCGAGTTCTCCGACGCCGGCCCCACCATCGATCACCTGCACGCGCTCGGTGTGCGGGCGAACTGCCTGGTCGAAGTCGATATCGCGTTGTACGGGAAGAAGACGGCGACCGACGAAGACCGGCTGACCGACATCACCCGGCAGATGCTGGACACCGTCAGCGAGCTGACCTGACCGCAACGGCGTGGACGCGGACGAGGGCCAGCGGGCCGCTGGTGGCGCTGGCGCTGGGTTTGGCGCTGGTCAGCGGCTGCGCCCAGATCGTGGCCGGTCGGGTCCGCCCCGGTCCGGACCTGATTCCCACCCCGGTCATCGGGAAGTCGGTGCGGCAGGCGCTGCTCGACGACGCGGAGCTCTCCGAGATGTTCCACACCACCTTCGAGAGCAACCCGAAGTCGCCGCCGCGCTTCGGCGGTATCGACGAGCTCACCGACAGCTGGGCGTCGGCGGTGCCGCACGACTGCGTCGGGGTCGCGGCGGTCGCGCCGCGGAACGTCTACCGGTCCCTGCAGGTGCAAGAGACCGCCTGGGAGTCCTGGCGGAACCGGGCGATCGGCACCGCCGAGGTCTCGGCGGTCGGCGAGGCGGTCGTCGCCCTGCCCACCACCGCCGACGCCCGGTCGGCGTTCGAAACGTTCTCCGGGCAGTGGAGCGGATGCGGCGGCGCCACCATCACCCGCGACAATCGGTCCGACCCCGTCACCATCGCGGTCTCCGACGTCGCGGCCGCCGACTCGGTGCTCGCCGCGACCGCGCACGCCACCGTCCGTATCGGCGATCGAACCCTCGGCATGTGGTCCCGGCGTGCCCTGGGCGTGCAGGGCAACTGCCTGGTCGACGTCCAGGTCTTCTTCGGCGCCGATGATCGGCCGACCGAAGACAGCGCTCCCGGGGTCGCCCGGGCGATGATGGACAAGATCGACCGGCTGGGCGTCCCCGGCTGAGAGGCCGCAGCTACACCGGTGCGTTCGCCGGCTGGAACCCGCCGGAGCTGTCCGACTCATCCTCGGCGCGGATCACGTGCACCACCGCATTGATCAACGCCAGGTGGGTGAACGCCTGCGGGAAGTTGCCCAGGTGCCGTCCAGTGCGCGGCTCGATCTCCTCGGCGTACAGGTGCAGCGGGCTGGCGAACGACAGCAGCCGCTCGCACAGGTGCTTGGCGCGGCTGACCTCGCCGATCTCCACCAGCGCCGACACCAGCCAGAACGAGCAGATGGTGAAGCTGCCCTCCTCACCGGCGAGGCCGTCGTCGGTCTCGTCGACGCGGTAGCGCAGCACCAGGCCGTCCTCGGTCAGTTCGTCGGCGATGGCCAGCACCGTGGCGCGCACCCGCGGGTCGTCCGGCGGCAGGAACCGGGTGAGCACCGTCTGCAGCAGCGAGGCGTCCAGCACGTCGCTGCCGTAGCTCTGGGTGAAGACGCCGCGCGAGTTCACCCCGTGGGTGAGCACGTCGGCCTTGATCTCCTCGGCGATCGCCCGCCACTGCTGGGCGTATCCGCGTTCGCCGTGCAGGTCGGCCAGCTTCGACCCACGATCCAGCGCCACCCAGCACATGATCTTCGACGAGGTGAAGTGCTTGGGCTCGCCGCGCACCTCCCAGATGCCGCGGTCGGGTTCGCGCCAGTGCGCGATCGCCTCGTCCACCTGCTGTTTGAGCACGGGCCACAGCGTCTCGGGAATCTGCTCGCGGCTTCGGGCGTGCAGGTAGACCGAATCGAGCATGGTGCCCCAGATGTCGTGCTGGCTCTGGTCGTAGGCGCCGTTGCCGACCCGCACCGGGTGCGCGTTGTCGTACCCGGAGAGGTGATCGAGCTCCTCTTCGACCAGTTCGCGCTCGCCGCCGACGCCGTACATCACCTGCAGCGGGTGCGGCTCGTCGTTGTTGGCCCCGGAGACGTCGGCGATGAACGCGAAGAAGTCGTCGGCCTCTCGGTCCAGCCCCAGGGTGTAGAGACCCCACAGCGCGAACGTCGAGTCGCGGACCCACGCGTAGCGGTAATCCCAGTTGCGATCCCCCTGCGGTGTCTCCGGCAGCGAGGTGGTGGACGCGGCCAGCAGCGCTCCGGTCGGGGAGTAGGTCAGCCCTTTCAGGGTCAGCGCGCTGCGCTGCAGGTACGCCCGCCACGGGTGGTCGGGGAAGTCGCCGATGTTGATCCACTGCCGCCAGCATTCGGCGGTGTTCCACAGCTTGGCGGCGGCCTCCTCGTAGCTCTGCGGTGCCGGGTGCGCCGACCAACTCAGCGCGACGAACACGTTGTCGCCTTCTTTGAGCCGGGTGCGGGCGCGCGCCTCACCGCCCTCGAGGCCGATCCGCAGGTTGGTGGTGAGCCGCAGCGTCGGATGGTCGTCCGGGTTGTGTTTTGCGCGGGCGACCGCCTCGCCGTAGGCGTTCGACGAGTACTCCCAGACGGCGCCGGACCGGTGATAGTCGAACGCCGGCTCGCAGCTCATCGCCAACTCGACCGTCCCGCTGACGCATCGCGCGCTGCGCAGCAGGATGTGCTCGGCGTCCCAGTCCGTCGGGGTGCGACGGTGTGTGGCCGACCGCGCCTCGATGTCGTGCCACGGCCCCATCACCAGCGCATCCCGCACGATCAGCCAGCCGGTGTGGGTCTGCCAGGTGGTCTCCAGAATCAGGCTGCCGGGCAGGTAGCGCCGCGCCGGCGGCACCGACACCCCGTAGGGCCCCAGCCGGAAGTGGCCGGCGGTGCGGTCCAGGACGGCGCCGAACACGCTGGGCGAGTCCGGCCGCGGCAAGCACATCCACTCCACCGAACCGGCCGGGGAGATCAGGCAGGTGTTCTCGCAGTCGGAGAGGAACGCGTAGTCGGCGATCGGCGGGAACGGGTTGCGTGGCTGCGGTGTCGCGCCGTAGGGCACCGGCGCCGTCACCGACAGCGGGCCGAGACTGCTGGGTTGCCCGGCTGTGGTGTCGGCGGCCGCTCGATTCTCTGCGGCCTCCGGGGTCTCCAGATCCTCGTCGGACGTCTCGCCGGAGGGCGGGGTGTAGACAGCCATTCCGTCATCATCGCCGTCGGCCTGTCGAACGTCCAATGCCGCCGGGCGTGTCCCACAGCCGTTGTCACGATGTCGTGCCCGAGGTGCCGGTTCCGGCCGGCGCCGGATAGGCTGTCGGGGTGGAGTGGGTGGCTTGGTCGGCTTCCTGAACTGGTGGGACGGCGTCGAATTGTGGCTGTCCGGACGTGGTTTCGTGGTGCAGACCGCGGTGGTGATGCCGGTGGTGCTGGCGATGGCGTACGGCCTGGCGGTGTCACTGGATGAGTTGCTGGGTATCGGCATCCGGCTGATCCACCGCGACCGGCACGACGATGGGGCGTCGTGATGCCGCGATCACGGGTGACGTTGGTGCTGGTGATCCTGATCGCGCTGGTGATCGTCAGCTGGCTGCTCACCCGCTGACGGCGTCGTCGTTCTGTTAGGCTTCCCGGCGTGCGTACCGCATCGGGTGACCGGCCGTGCCACCCGTCGGCCCGCGCTGACCTGCGCTGTTGTCGCTGAGTTCGCCGCCGTCGCGCCCCGGTCACGCATCGTCTGGTAGAAAGCCGCCGAGCGTCCCGTTTTTCGCGACGGATCTCCCCGTCAGCCTGGAATCCGCACCGAAAGGTCACCGATGCTCACCACCGCCGCGCGTGTGATTGCGTTGCTGGCCCTCTCGGCCGGGACCGTCGCCGGCTGCGGCGGCGGCCCCAGCGACGTCGTCGGCGGTGCGGGACGAAGCGGCGGGCAGACCGGCATCGCCTTGGTCGCCTACGCGGTGCCGGAGCCCGGCTGGGCCGCGGTGATTCCGGCGTTCACCGAGACCGACGCCGGCAAGGACGTCAAGGTGATCACCTCCTACGGGGCCTCCGGTGACCAGTCGCGGGCGGTCGCCGCCGGCAAACCGGCCGACGTGGTGAACTTCTCGGTGGAGCCCGACATCACCCGGCTGGTGGAGGCCGGCAAGGTGTCGCCGGACTGGAACAAGGATGCCACCAAGGGCATCCCGTTCGGTTCGGTGGTGACCCTGGTGGTGCGCCAGGGCAATCCGAAGCACATCCACGACTGGGACGACCTACTGCGGCCCGGCGTGGAGGTGATCACCCCGAGTCCGCTCAGCTCCGGCTCGGCGAAGTGGAACCTGCTGGCGCCGTACGCGGCGAAAAGCGGCGGCGGGACAAATCCGCAGGCCGGTCTGGACTTCATCGCGAAACTCGTCGGCGACCACGTCACCCTGCGGCCCGGCTCCGGCCGGGAGGCCACCGACGTGTTCATCCAGGGCAGCGGCGACGTGCTGATCAGTTACGAGAACGAGGCGATCGCCGTGGAACGCAAGGGCAGACCGGTCGAGCACGTCACGCCGCCGCAGACCTTCCGGATCGACAACCCGGTGGCGGTGCTGAGCGCCAGCAGGCACCTCGACGCGGCGACGGCGTTCAAGAACTTCCAGTACACGCCGGTCGCCCAGCAGCTGTGGGCGCAGGCCGGCTTCCGGCCGGTCGACCCGGCGGTGGCCGCCGAATTCGCGGCGCAGTTCCCGGCCCCCGAGAAGCTGTGGACGATTGCCGACTTGGACGGATGGGCGGTGGCCGACGCGCAGCTGTTCGACAAGAACGCCGGCCGTATCACCAAGATCTACACCCGGGCGACCGGATGACCGCGGTCCTGACCCCGGAACGCCGGTCGGAGGCGGCGCCGGCCGGGCCGCAGAGCACCTCGCTGCGGGTCGGTGCGGCGGTGCGGTGGCTGGCTGGCGATCAGCTCGCACGCCGCGCTGGACTCGTTCCGGGTGACGCTGACCATCTCCGCCGCGGTCACCGTGCTCAACTTGGTCTTCGGCCTGCTGATCGCGCCCGGCCACGACGCCACCGCGCAGGCGGTCGGCGTGCTGCGCGCGGTCGTCGAATCGTCGCCGCGCCGCGTGATCTGTTCTACGGGCAGCGGCAGCTGCTGCTCACCGACCCGGACGGCGCGCTGGCGGACGTCTCCAGCACCGTCACGCCGGCCGGCGAGTTCACCGCCGGCCTGGTCCAGGACGGCGAGGCGATTCGCCTGCGGGGATGAGGGTCCGCACCGGCGGACACTCACACCTTGATGACGGCCAGTCCGGCTACCCCGTCGAGTGCGTCGAAGTCGTTGTCCTGGCTGACGACTGGTAGTTGCCGTGATACG
>NZ_JBYCLB010000131.1:0-2343 GCF_057473705.1 Mycobacterium sp. TH-M15
ACACCAAGCCCAGCCGGGGCTCGGTCACCTTCGAGGGCCACAACATCCACACCGAGTACGCTTCGCTGCGCAACCGGATCGGGATGGTCCCGCAGGACGACGTGGTGCACCGGCAGCTGACGGTGAACCAGGCGCTCGGCTACGCCGCCGAACTGCGGCTGCCGCCGGACAGCAGCAAAGCCGACCGGGACCAAGCCGTCGCCCAGGTGCTCGAGGAGCTGGAGCTGACCAAGCACGCCGACACCCGCGTCGACAAGCTCTCCGGCGGCCAGCGCAAACGCGCGTCGGTGGCGCTGGAGCTGCTGACCGGGCCGTCGCTGCTGCTGCTCGACGAGCCGACCTCGGGCCTGGACCCCGCCCTGGACCGGCAGGTGATGCTGATGCTGCGCCACCTCGCCGACGCCGGCCGGGTTGTGCTGGTGGTCACCCACTCGGTCTCCTACCTCGACGTCTGCGACCAGATCCTGCTGGTGGCCCCCGGTGGCAAGACCGCATTCTGCGGGCCACCGGATCAGGTGGAGACCGCGCTGGGCACCCGCAACTGGGCCGACATCTTCGCCAAGGTCGGCGCCGACCCCGACGCGGCCAACCGGCGCTTCCTGCAGGAAGGCGCAGCCCAGCGGGCCGAACCGATCGCCGAGACACCGCCGGGCGACCTGGGCCCGCCCACCCCCACCAACGTGGGCAAACAGTTGTCGACGATCGCCCGAAGACAGGTGCGGCTGATCGTCTCCGACCGCGGCTACTCGGTGTTCCTGGCGGTGCTGCCGTTCCTGATCGGTGCGCTGTCACTGACCGTGAAGGGCAAGGGCGGGCTCGGGCTGCCCGGGATGAACGCGCCCACCGAACCGCAGTACGTGATGGTGCTGCTCAACATCGGTGCGGTCTTCATGGGCACCGCACTGACCATCCGTGACCTGATCGGCGAGCGCCCGATCTTCAAACGCGAGCAGGCCGTGGGGCTCTCCACCACCGCCTACCTGCTGGCCAAGGTCGCCGTGTTCTGCACGTTCGCCACGGTGCAGGCCGCCATCGCCACCATGATCGTCGTCGTCGGCAAGGGCGGCCCGAAGCAGGGGCCGCTGCTGCTCGGCGGTGGTGACACCGGCGCCAACATCGAGCTGTTCCTGACGGTGGCCGGAACCTGTGTGGCCGCGGCCGTCCTGGGCATCGCGCTGTCGGCGTTCGCGCAGACCAACGAGCAGGTCATGCCGCTGCTGGTGGTGTCGATCATGGGCCAGCTGGTGCTCTCCGGCGGCATGATCCCGGTGACTGGGCGCCTCGGGCTCAACCAGGCATCCTGGCTGACGCCGGCCCGCTGGGGCTACGCCGCGGGTGCGTCGACGATCGATTTCAACTACCTGCTGCATCACCCCGCGAACCCCGAGAACTGCATGCCGTTCCCGACCCCGAAGGACCCCGATCCGGCGGTGCCGAAGGGCTGTACCCCGGCCCTGGACGTCAAGCAGATCCCCAAGGACCGGCTGTGGAACCACACCGGCGGCATCTGGCTGCTCGACATGGGCATGCTGATCCTGCTGTCGGTGCTCTACGCCGGCGTGGTGCGGTGGAGGATCCGATTGAGGCGCTGACGGAGCGCGTCGGCCGCCGGCTCAGCGCGCCAGCGCAGCCAATGCGTACTCGCTGACCGCGATCAGCGCGTCGGTGGTCGATCTGCGGTCCCGCGCGTCGATGGCGACCACCGGGATGCGGTCGGGCAGCGTCAGCGCTTTGCGCACGTCGTCGACCGGATACCTGGGTGCGCCGTCGAATTCGTTGATCGCGACCAGGAACGGCAGGTTGCGGTGCTCGAAGAAGTCGATCGCGGCGAAGCTGTCCTGCAACCGGCGGCAGTCGACCAGCACGATCGCCCCAATCGCCCCGCGCACCAGGTCGTCCCACATGAACCAGAACCGGCGCTGACCGGGCGTGCCGAACAGGTACAGCACCAGGTCGTCGGCGAGGGTGATCCGGCCGAAGTCCATCGCCACCGTGGTGGTCCGCTTCTCCGGGGTGGCCTCCAGCGCATCCACCCCGGCGGAGACGTCGGTGACGATCGCCTCGGTGCGCAGCGGCATGATCTCCGACACGGTGCCGACGAACGTGGTCTTGCCGGAGCCGAATCCGCCCGCGACGATGATCTTCGTCGAGGCGGCCCGGCTACCGGAGTGCGCGTAAGCCACGAAGCGTCCTTCCGATCAGATCCCGGCGTTCATCTCGGCTGGAGTCGGCCAACGTCGGGCGTACCTCAAGGTATCCCGAGGTCACCAGATCGCCGACCAGGACGCGCGCGACCCCGAGCGGCAAATCCAATCGCGCCGAGATTTCGGCGACCGACGGGCT
>NZ_JBYCLB010000132.1:0-1779 GCF_057473705.1 Mycobacterium sp. TH-M15
GGCAGCCCACGTGCCCCCGCCGGCGATCGCCGCCAACCGGTCGCTGTTGGCGGCGCTGATCGCGCACAACTACTTCGGGCAGTACTCCGCGGCGATCGGCGAGACCGAGCGCCAGTACGCGCAGATGTGGTCCCAAGACGCCACGGCGATGCAGGGCTACTCGCGCTCGTCGGCGACCGCGTCCCACCTCACCCAGTTCACCCAGCCGGTGCAGAACACCAACCCCGCCGGGCAGACCGCCCAAAGTGCCTCGGTCGCCCAGGCCACCGGCACTGGCGGCGGTTCGAGCGTGCAATCGATGCTGTCGCAGCTGCAAAGCATGTTCGGCTCGACGGGCACGACGAGCACGACGAGCACGACGAGCACCCTCAGCTCCTCGCTGATCAATACCACCGGCTACTCCTCACAGGCATGGGGTAACGGCGCCGCCAGCTGGGCCGATGCCGCCAACGCCCTGAGCAATGCCAACAACGGCGTTGGTTTGCTCACGTGGTTAGCGGAAAACCCCGCGGGCCTGTCCGAAACGATGAACCCACCGTTTCTGGGGCCAGCGGCGCTGAAATTCGGCGGCATGGGGCTCAGCAGCTTCACCGGGCCGTCAGGGGTGGGCGCGAGCGCCGGGCAGGCGATCAAGATCGGCGCATTATCGGCCCCGCCGACGTGGGCGATGCCGGCTCCGGCGGTCACGCCCGCCTCGTTCACCATGCCGGTCACCAGCATGCCGGCCGCCGCGGCCGGCGCCCCCGGGGGCTTTCCGGGCGGGGCCTTCGGCGAGACCATGCTGGGCACGCTGGTCGGCCGGGGGCTTGGTAGCGCAACAGCCCACGCGGCGTCGCGCCGCGGCGGCGTGGTGTCCCGCTCGCCGATCGGCGGCTGAGCGCAGCGCACCTGAGTCGGGATATTTAGCCCCAACGTAGACAGCTGAGAGAGGGTGAACGGGCAAAGATGGATTTCGGATTGCTTCCTCCGGAAATCAATTCCGGGCGGATGTACGCCGGTCCGGGGTCAGGACCGATGCTGGCGGCCGCGACGGCCTGGGACGCGTTGGCCGACGAACTCGAACTGGCCGCGACCGGCTACGCCTCGTCGGTCTCGGAGTTGACCGGGTCGGCGTGGTCCGGCGCAGCGTCGACGGCGATGGCGGGTGCGGCCGCACCGTATGTGGCTTGGCTGCAGACCACGTCCGCCCTCGCCGAGCAGACCGCCGCGCAGGCCAATACCGCCGCGGCCGCCTACGAGGCGGCGTTCGCCGCGACGGTCCCTCCGCCGGTGATCGCCGCCAACCGCGCGTTGCTGGCGGCGCTGGTCGCGACGAACTTCTTCGGGCAGAACACCGCCGAGATCATGGCCACCGAAGCCCACTACGCCGAGATGTGGGCCAAAGACACCGCCGCGATGTACGGCTACGCCGGGGCGTCGTCGTCGGCAAGCACGCTGACATCGTTCCAGTCCCCGCCGCCGACGACCAACCCGGCCGGCCTGGCTGGCCAGTCCGGCGCGGTCGCCCAGGCCGCCAGCACCGCCGCCCATGCCCAGGACCTGTTGCCGCTGACCGGCACGTTGCACGAGTTGGCCTCGCCGGCAGGTTCGTCGACCACGGCGACCACGTCGACCACCTCGACCAGCAGCTCGGGGCTGATCGGACTGCTCAATGAATACAACACCTTGCTCGGCGGCTATACCGGCGATGCGACCAGCGACATGTCCACGAACTTGGGCTGGTTCACCGCCAGCTACACCGTCGGCACCAACCTTTTCGGTTATTTCAGGGAATTCCTG
>NZ_JBYCLB010000133.1:0-4982 GCF_057473705.1 Mycobacterium sp. TH-M15
CGGGCCCGGCCGCGGCTAGGCGCGGGTGCCAGGTCCGGCAACGTCCAACACAACCTCGAATTCCAGCAGGGCCGCGCCGGTTGCGACCGGCTTGTCCTGGGTCTTGGCGTGCGCCTCGGCGCCGGTCCCGGTGGCCCATGCCTGGAAGGCCTGATCCGACTCCCACTGGGTCACCACGAAGTAGCGGTCGTCTCCCTTGACCGGCCGCAGCAGCTGGAAGCCCAGGAATCCGGGAGAGTTCTCCACGATGCCGGCCCGGTTGGCGAACCGCTTCTCCAGCTCCGGCCCCGCGCCCGGCGGCACCTCGATTGCGTTGATCTTCACCACTGACATGCGGTCAATCTACCGTGTCGGGGGTTGCCGGTTTGCCGTGGCCGCGTGCGATCGGCCCAAGATGGGGTGTGCCCACCGGACCCAACCCACCGGCCGATCCGCTGACCTACCGCGGCGGACGCGGCCGACCCGTCGTCTTGGTCCACGGTCTGATGGGCCGTGGCAGCACCTGGTCACGTCAGCTGCCGTGGCTGCGGCGGGTCGGCGCCGTCTACACCTACGACGCGCCGTGGCACCGCGGCCGGGACGTGGCCGACCCGTACCCGGTCAGTACCGAACGGTTCGTCGCCGACCTGGCGGACGCGGTGAGCGCACTGGGGCAGCCGGTGCGGCTGGTCGGCCATTCCATGGGCGGGCTGCACGCCTGGTGTCTGGCCGCGCACCGGCCGGAGCTGGTCTCCGCGCTGGTCGTCGAGGACATGGCGCCGGACTTCCGGGGCCGCACCACCGGCCCGTGGGAACCGTGGCTGCACGCGTTGCCGGTCGAATTCGACACCGAGGAACGGGTATTCGCCGAATTCGGCGACATCGCCGGCCGGTACTTCCTGGAGGCGTTCGACCGGACCGCAACCGGATGGCGGCTGCACGGGCACCGGTCACGCTGGATCGAGATCGCCGCGGAGTGGGGCACCCGGGACTACTGGGCGCAGTGGCGTGCGGTGCGGGTGCCGACCCTGCTGATCGAGGCGGGCAGCTCGGTGACCCCAGCCGGGCAGATGCGGGAGATGGCCGAACTCGGTGCGCGGAGCCGCTATCTGCTGGTCGAAGAGGCCGGCCACCTGGTGCACGACGAAGCCCCGGATGCCTATCGGGCCGCGGTGGAGTCGTTTCTGTCCTGACCGGGCAGCGCGAACCGCCCCCCGGCGACCCGCTCCACCAGACCGTCGGCCAGCAGCGACGCCAAGGCTCGTTCGCGCTGGATCGCATCCGATGGCCAGGCCGGCTCCAGCCGAACCCGGTCAACCGGAGAGTCGGTGGCCCGCAACACATCCAGCAGCCGGCCCCGGACCTGCCGGTCGGTGCCGGCGTAGCGCTGGGTGCGCCGCCCGGTCTGGACGGTGGCCGGATATCCGGCCTGCCGCCAGGCGCACCCGCTGAGCGGGCAGGCGGCGCAGTCCGGGGTGCGCGCTGTGCACACCGTCGCGCCCAACTCCATCAGCGCCACGGAGAACCGCGGTGCCAGCTCCGCGGCGGGCAGCAGCGCGGCGACCTCGGCATGTTCCCGCTGCGACGGCGACCCGCCGCCGGCGCGCCCGTGCACCGCCCGGGCGACCACCCGGCGGACGTTGGTGTCCACCACCGGGACCGGTCTGCGGTAGGCGAAGCAGGCCACCGCGTTGGCGGTGTAGCGGCCGATGCCAGGCAGCGCACGCAGGGTGTCGACGTCGTCGGGGACGATGCCGGCGAAGTCGCCGGCGATGACGGTGGCGCACTCGTGCAGGTACTTGGCCCGCCGCGGGTAGCCCAGCTTGCCCCAGGCCCGCAGCAAGTCCGCGACGGTCGCCGCGGCGGTCGCCGAGGCGCTGGGCCAGCGCCCCACCCAGTCGGTCCAGACCGGCAACACCCGGGCCACCGGGGTCTGCTGCAGCATGAACTCGCTGACCAGGATCTGCCACGCCGTCACCCCGGCGCGGCGCCAGGGCAGGTCGCGGCGGGCCCGGTCGTACCAGCCGAGCAGCTCGCCGGCGTCGATGTTCACTGCGCGGCGGCTGGCCCGGCCGGGCAGAATGGCAGCCATGCCGAACACCAACCCCGCAGCCGCGTGGAAGACACTCAAAGAGGGTAACCAGCGCTTCGTCGCCGGTCAGCCCGCACATCCCAGCCAGAGCATCGAGCGCCGGGCCAGTCTGGCGGACGGCCAGGCGCCGACCGCGGTGGTGTTCGGCTGCGGCGACAGCCGGGTGGCGGCGGAGCTCATCTTCGACCAGGGCCTCGGCGACATGTTCGTGGTGCGCACCGCCGGTCACGTGATCGACTGGGCGGTGCTGGGATCCATCGAGTTCGGGGTGGCGGTGCTCGACGTGCCGCTGATCGTGGTGCTCGGGCACGACAGCTGCGGCGCGGTGAAGGCGACGCTGGCCGCGCTCGACGACGGTGCGGTGCCGGGCGGCTACCTGCGCGACATCGTCGAGCGGGTGACGCCGTCGATCCTGCTGGGTCGCCGGGACGGGCTGGACACCGTCGACGAACTGGAAGCCCGCCACGTCGCCGAGACGATATCGGAGTTGGTGACCCGGTCGACGACGATCGCCGGGCGGGTAGCGGCGGGCTCGCTGGCCATCGCCGGTGCCACCTATCAGCTGGCCGACGGGCGGGTTGTGCTGCGCAATCACGTCGGCGATATCGGCGAATAGGCCGTCGACCGGCCGGTCCGGATAGTCCGCGAAGGTCACGACGCCGCGACGACACGCCGACAATGGTCGGACGACTCGCGGTGACCTGGCCTTACCGTGAGGATGTGCTGGAATTGGAACCGCAGGGCCCGTTGCCCGCGCAGATCTACTGGCGCCGCCGGGCCTTGGCCGTGGCGGTCGCGGTGGTCGTCGCCGGGGTGGTGCTGGCGATCATCGCCGCGCTGTTCCACGGCAACGCGGGGGCGGAAGCCGCGGACGGGAAGAAGGCCACGGCCGAGCGGTCGGCCAAGCCGGGCGCCGACCCGCACAAGGAGGAGATCAAGACCCCGGTGGTGCCGCCGGTGGCGCAGGGCGTCCCACCCAGTGCGACCCCCACCGCGGCCGTGGTGCCACCCCCGGTGCTGCAAGAGGGCGACGACTGTCCGGATTCGACGCTGGCCGTCAAGGGCCTGACCAGTGAGCCGAACTACGCGCTGGGTGACCAGCCGAAGTTCACCATGGTCGTCACCAATATCGGGCTGGTGTCGTGTAAACGCGACGTCGGCGCGGCGGTGCTGGCCGCCTACGTCTACTCGCTGGACAACCAGCGGCTGTGGTCGAACCTGGACTGCGCCCCGTCGAACGAGACGCTGGTGAAGACGTTCGCCCCGGGTGAGCACGTGACCACCGAGGTGACCTGGACCGGGATGGGCTCGGCCCCGCAGTGCCCGTTGCCCCGGCAGCCGATCGGGCCGGGCACCTACAACCTGGTCGTGCAGCTGGGCAACCTGCGTTCGGCGGCGGTGCCGTTCATCCTGTCCGAGCCGGCGCAACCGGTCGCGCCACCGGCCGAACCCGCGCCGCCGGCCGAGCCGGCGCCGCCGGCGGACGCCCCGGCCGACCAGCCGCCCGGCCAAAGAGCTCACCCCAGCCGAACGGCCCCGTCCGGCCGATGCTCCAGCAGCTCCGGTGGAGCCGGTTCGCGGGCCCGGCGCTCGGCGATCGCCACCAGGTGGCAGCAGGCTTCCACGATGGTGGCCGCCGCGGCGACCCGCAGCCCGGACGGGACGTCCGGGCAGCCCGCCGGGACCAGCGCGGTGGTGCAGCCCAGCCGGACCGCCTCTGTCAGCCGGCGACGCATCCCGGCCACCGGCCGCAGGTCGCCGGCCAGGCCCACCTCGCCGATCGCCACCGCGGTGGCCGGCAGCGGCAGCTGGGCATGGGCCGACACCAGGGCGAGGGCGATCGCCAGATCCGACGACGGATCGGTCAGCCGCATCCCGCCGACCGTGGACAGGTAAACGTCCTTGGCGGCGACGGGCAGGCCGGCGTGCTGGCCCAGTACCGCGGTGATCATCGCCGCGCGGGCGTGGTCGATCCCACTCACCGCGCGCCGCGGCGCCCCGCCCGCCGGGGTGGCCAGCAACGCCTGAACTTCGCCGATCAACGCCCGCTTGCCGTCCAGCGTCACGGTGATCGCGGTGCCCGGGACGGCCTGGTGCCGCTGCTGCAGGAAGAGACCGGACGGGTCGGAGACCTCTGCTATTCCCCTGTCCTGCAATAGAAAACATCCGACTTCGTCGGTGCTGCCGAATCGGTTCTTGACGGCGCGGACGGTCCGCAGCGAGGTGCCGCGGTCACCGTCGAAATGCAGCACCACGTCGACCAGGTGCTCCAGCGAACGTGGGCCGGCGATCGCACCGTCCTTGGTGACGTGCCCGATCAGGACCAGGGCCACGCCGCTCGCCTTGGCCGCGGTGGTGAGCGCCGCGGTGACCGCCCGCACCTGGGTGACGCCACCGGCGACGCCGTCGGCGTCCGGCGCCGACATGGTCTGCACCGAATCCACCACCGCCAGCGTCGGACCGACCGCGTCGAGGTGGCCCAGCACGGTGGGCAGGTCCGACTCGGCGGCCAGGTAGATCTGGTCGTGGCTGCAGCCGGTGCGATCGGCGCGCAACCGGACCTGCCCGCCGGACTCCTCGCCGGCGACGTAGAGCACCCGCCGGCCGGCCTCGGCCCACCGGCGAGCGGCCGCCAGCAGCAGCGTCGACTTGCCCACCCCGGGATCACCGGCGAGCAGGGTCACCGACCCGGGCACCAGTCCGCCGCCGAGCACCCGGTCGAGTTCGGCGATGCCGGTCGGCTGCGGGCGCGCGCAGCCCGGCTCGATGGAGCTGATCGGCACCGCGGCCCGTTCCGGCGTGGCAGCGCGCGGGCCTCCACCCGACGCCGAAGCCACTATCTCGTGGACGGCGCCCCAGTTGCTGCACTCCGGGCAGCGACCCAGCCACTTGGGCATGGTGTGCCGGCAGT
>NZ_JBYCLB010000134.1:0-6820 GCF_057473705.1 Mycobacterium sp. TH-M15
GTCGGCGCCCAGGGTGGCCGGGTCCGACGCCAGCCGGGGCGGTGCGGCGGTCGCCGGCCCGATCGCCTGCATACAGCCGACCAGCGCGACCGCCGCCACGATGACACGCAGCCGAAACGACCTGCCGTCTGCCACCCGCGTCTCCCCTCTCGATGGGCACCTCCGTACTTACTACCGCATTCTGCAGCGACGGCGGGTTCGACGCACCCGGGTGCCCGGCCTGTGCCGAATACCCGATACCAACGGTATTGCTATCGTGGGGCGCGTGACGTCAGCTCTGGTGCAGCGCCTGCGCGACCGCCGGCAATCCCGCCGCCGGGCACTGCGAACGCAAACGTATGCGACCGCGGCGTTCAATCCGCCGACCGCACGCTGCGAGGTGGTCCCGGTCGGCGGCGTCGACGGCGCGCGGCTGCGGGTGCACGCCTACGGCCCGCCCGACGGTGACCTGGTGGTGCTGGTGCACGGCTGGACCTGCTCGCTGGAGAACTGGAACGCCCAGATCAACCTGCTGGCCGACCGGTACCGGGTCATCGCCTACGATCATCGCGGTCACGGCGAGAGCGATCTCGGCAGCAGTCGGCTCACCACCGATCTGCTCGCCGACGACCTGGCCGCGGTGCTGGCGGCGACGCAGGGACCGCGGCAACGCGTCGTGCTGGTCGGACACAGCCTCGGCGGCATGACGATTCAGGCCTGGGCCCGACGCCATCCCGACCACGAGCGGGTGGTCGCCGCGCTGCTCACCAACACCGCCGCTGACGACCTGATCGGCCGCACCACGGTGGTGCCGCTGTTCAACCGGGGCGGGCTGCGCTTGCCGCGCTGGCTCGGCCGGCTGGCGTTAACTGCGCCGCTGCCCGTCCCGCCGTTCCGGGGCGCGCGGTGGGTGTTCCGGCGGCAGGTGATGAGCCTCTCCGCCACCGGCGACGCCGCCGACTTCTGCCTGAACATCGTGCGGTCCTGCCCGCTACGCGTGCGGTCGAAGTTCGGGCTGCTGCTCGCGGACCTCGATGTCGAGGGCGCGATCGCCGACTTGGCGGCCCCGGTCACGCTGGTCGCCGGCGAATACGACGATCTGACCCCGGTCACCCAGGCCGAACGGATCGCCGACACGGTGCGGCACACCGGGATGCTGCAGAAGCTGATCACCCTGCCGACCGGGCATTTCAGCCACGTCGAGGCGTACCAGGACTTCAACGCCGAGCTGCTCGAAGCCGTCGGCGCGGTGCTCGGCCCCGAGCAGGGCCGGATCAGCGGCTGAACCGCTGGCACCGACGGGTCACCGGTCGAGAAGCCGTTGCTTCTCCCGGGTGAACTCCTCTTCGGTCAGGATTCCCGAGTCCCGCAGCTCGACGAGCCCACGCAGTTCGGCGACGATTCCGATCTTGGCGGCGTGGTCGTGCGGTGGCGCCGCCGGATCGTCCGATGTCGCCCCCGGTTGTCCGGCGGGTGCGCGCAGCGTCGCGTTCATGCGGGCACCGATCCCCCGGCCCGAACCTGCCATCGCGCGCCCGGCCATGCCGGCGAGGGCCATCGCGTCATAGGGGATCTGAGCCCCGGCGGCCGCGGCCGCTGCGCTGGATTCGGTCGACAGGCCCAGCGACGGCGCAAACGACGCCCAGGCCGGCGCGGCGGCCGAGGCGCCGGTGCCGGCCGGCGACGCGATCGCGGCCCAGGCCTGCGGTATCGACAGTGAGCCCACGGACGCGGCCTGCCCCATCACCGCCGATGTCGTCCCGATCGCGCCCAACCCGGCTCCACCCAGGGGCGCGAAGCCCAATCCGCCCAATCCGCCCAGCCCGCCGAGCGCCCCGAGCCCGCCGGACATGGTCAGCTCGTCGGCGCCGAGGAAGTCCAAACCCACGCCGATCAGATCCAGCCCGACACCACCGCCGTCCAAACCGACCAAGCCGACACCGTCCATGCCCAGGCCGGCGGTGTCCTCCATCAGGCCCATCGACTCGTTCGCGGTGAAGCCGCCGGTGGCTGCCGCGGCCGCGCCGGCGCTGTTGCCGGCGATCTTGGCGGTGTGTTTCACGCCCTGGCCGGGCAGCTGACTCAGTGTGGACAGCGCGCTCATCGGTGCGCCGGTCGCCGAGGCCACCCCGGTCGCCCCGGCGCCCGCGGCGGTCGGCGGCAGGACGGTGGTCGCCGAGCCGGCCTGCGACATCCCGTGCAGCATCTGCGGCACGGCGACCAGGTGGGAGACCGCGGATTGCGCCTTGTCGGTGAGCGCCGCACCCGCGGCCGGTAGCGCGCCGGCGGACCGGGGGGCCGGCGCGGCCGGGCCGCTGGCCTGGTTCGGTCCGGTGAACGGTGCCAGCCTGGTCGCGGCCGCCGCCTCACCGCTGTAGGTGTACATGGCCGAGGCGTCTTGGGCCCACATCTCGGCGTAATGAGCCTGGTTGGCCATGATCGCCGGCGTGTTCTGACCGAGGAAGTTGGTGGCCACCAGCACCGCCAGTTCAGTGCGATTCGCGGCGATCACCGCCGGCGGAACCGTCATCGCGAACGCCGCCTCGTAGGCCGCCGCGGCCGCCTTCGCCTGCATCGCGGTCTGTTCGCACTGCGCGGCGGCGGTGGTCAGCCAGGTCACGTACGGGGTCACCGCGGCGGCCATTGCCACCGCCGCCGGCCCCAACCAGGATTCGCTGACCAAGCTGGAGATCACCGCCTGGTAACCGCCCGCCGCCGACTCGAGCACGGCCGACATCGTCGCCCAGTTCGCGGCCGCCGCCAGGATCGGACCGGAGCCGACGCCGGCGTACATCAGCGCCGAATTCAGCTCCGGCGGAAATGCTGCGAAATCCATCGACGGCCGATCGAGCTAGCCCGCCGCAACCGCGTTGGCGGCCTCGGCGGCCGCATACGAGCCGGCGTTGCCGGTCAGCGTGGCCACGAACATCTGCTGGACGGCCTCGGCTTGGGCGGCGACAGCCTGAAACAGCGCACCATGTGCGTTGAACTGCGCCGTGGTCAGCGCCGAGACCACGTCGGATGCGGGTGGAGCCACCGCGGTCGTCGGTCCGGCCATCGCCACACGCTGCGCCCGCACCGTCGAACCGACCGACCGGAGTTCACCGGTCGCCAGGTAGATCAGCTCCGGCTGTGTTTTGACGAAAGACATTGCTACTCCCCATCGCTTCCAGCGACGACGTCTCATCCGCCCCGGATCGACTGCCCCGTCATGCGATGGAGGTAGTCAAATGCCAAGGACTCCTTGATCGTTCACCGAGGCTGAATCCATTGATCGCACACGATGCCAACTTCTGTGTCCGACAGTAATTTTGATATCGGTGCCGACACAACTCGGGCAGGTTGACTCATAGAGAACACATATCGTCCGCCCGGCGGCGGCCGGCGCGCCACGTCGAATATTTGAGAATTCTATGAATGAGGTGACAGTGGCTGCGTCGCCGGCGGACAATGCGGGACGATGACAGCAATGGCGGATTCCCCCCGTGATCGGCGTCCACGTCACGCGATCCTCGGCCAGCTGCCCCGCATCAACCGGCCCGATGGGTCCCCGATTCGGGTGTTGCTGGTGGACGACGAGCCGGCGTTGACCAACCTGGTGACGATGGCGCTGCACTACGAGGGCTGGGAGGTCGACGTCGCGCACAACGGACGTGACGCCGTCGATCTGTTCGAGAAGTCCGGGCCCGACGTATTGGTGCTCGACATCATGCTGCCCGACGTGGACGGTGTGCAGATTCTGCAGCGGGTCCGCGAATCCGACGCCTACACCCCCGCCCTGTTCCTCACCGCCCGCGACTCGGTGATGGACCGCGTCACCGGGCTGACCTCGGGCGCCGACGACTACATGACCAAGCCGTTCAGCCTCGAGGAGTTGGTCGCCCGGCTGCGCGGGCTGTTGCGCCGGGCCAGCCAGCTGGCTCCCCCCGCCGCCGAGGTGCTGACGGTCGGCGATCTGAACTTGGACGGAGCCAGCCGGCAAGTCAGCCGCGCTGGCGAGCAGATCGCCCTCACCGCAACGGAATTCGAGCTGTTACGGTTCCTGATGCGTAACCCGCAGCGCGCCTTGAGCCGTGAAGAGATTCTGGACCGGGTGTGGAATTACGACTTCGCCGGACGCACCAGCATCGTCGACCTGTACATCTCGTACCTGCGCAGGAAGATCGACACCAACCGGGAGCCGATGATCCGCACGGTACGCGGCGTCGGATACCTGCTGCAGCCGGCCTGATGGCAGCCAGCCGAACCACCCCGTGGTGGCGCCCGCGCACGCTGCGCCGACAGTTGGTCCTCGGCGTCTGTGCCGTGGTCACCGCGGCGTTCCTCGCCGTCGGAGCCGTCTCGGTGCTAAGCCTGCGCAGCTACCTCACCGCGATGAACGAAGCCGAAGTCTCGGAATCACTTGACGAACTGCGCCACGCGTTCGCGCAGTACCGGACGGCGCATCCGCCGCCGGTACCCGCCGACGCCATCTCCGTCGAGCACGCGCTGCTGGAATTCACCGGGCAGGATCCCGGAAACATCATCGCGGTGCTGCGCGACGGCCGGGTGATCGGCACCGCCGTCTTCGCCTCGGAGACCAAACCGCAACCCGCTCCCCCGGACGTGACCGCGACCATCGCGGCCCAGTCTTGGCGGGACGGGCCGAGCCGCACCATCGACCTGGCCAGCCTCGGTTCGTACCGAATGGACAGCTACGGCCTGGACAGCGGCGACCGCCTGGTGGTCGGCGTGTCGCTGCGGTTGGCCAATCGTACGGTTTTCCACCGGATCATCAGCGCCACAGCGCTCTTCACGATCGCACTGCTGATCACCGCCGCACTGACGGTAGCGGTGGTCAGTTTCGCGCTGCGCCCGTTACGCCGAGTCGCCGCCACCGCCGCGGCGGTGGCCAGCATGCCGCTGGCCGACCGGGACGACCGGATCACCGCGCGGGTGCAGTCGGCCGACACCGATCCGGCCAACGAGGTCGGCGTCGTCGGCAACACCTTGAACCGGCTGCTGGACAACGTCGACGGCGCCCTGGCGTATCGCACCGAAGCGGACCGCCGGATGCGCCAGTTCCTCAGCGACGCCAGCCACGAACTGCGTACCCCGCTGGCGGCCATCCAGGGCTATGCCGAACTCACCCGCCAAGACAGTTCGACGCTGCCGCCGACCACCGAATACGCGCTGGCCCGAATCGAATCCGAGGCGCAGCGGATGGGGTCGCTGGTCGAGGAGCTGCTGCTGCTGTCCCGGCTCGGCGAAGGCCAGGACCTACAGATCGACGACGTCGACCTGGCCGATCTGGTGCTCAACGCGGTCAACGACGCTGCGGTCGCCGCGGCGACGCACCACTGGGTCAAAAACCTGCCCGACGAACCGGTCTGGGTCCGCGGCGACCCGCACCGGCTGCATCAGTTGGTCAGCAACCTGCTGCAGAACGCCGCCGCACACAATCCGCCCGGGGTCACCGTGACGACCCGGGTGGCGGTGCGCAGCGACGGTGACGAGCGCCGGTTCGCGGAGCTGACCGTCGCCGACGACGGGCCCGGCATCGACCCCGAGTTGATCCCGAACCTGTTCGAGCGGTTCGTCCGCGCCGACAAGGCCCGGACGGCCGGCTCGGCCAGCACCGGCCTGGGGTTGGCGATCGTCGCCTCGATCGTCCACGCGCATCACGGGTCGGTGGACGCCGAGTCGGCCGACGGTCGCACCGTGTTCCGGGTGCTGCTGCCACTGGGCGGCGCGGAAGGTGCAACACCGTGATATTTGGTGTTGCACTCACGGCATGCCCACCGTCCACCGGCGCCATGCGGTCACCGAGACCAGCGCGCTTGCCGACGACCGGGAGACGACAGCGCGGGCGCGACGAGACGCCTGCTGTGTTCTCTACGGCGCCGGAACTCGCCCCCGCTGCGGCCGGCTCCCCCGAGAGCCGGACCCGCGCAGACTGCGCGCTCAGTCGCGCTGACGCGCCCCCAGCGCGCCGGCCAGATACTCCGCCCGGCAGGCGCATCGCCCGAGTTTTCCGCTGGTGGTGCGTGGGATCGCTCCGGCCGCGACGAACCGGAGGTCGAAGACCGGCACTCCGTGCCGGTCGGCCACCGCGGCGCCGATCGCCTCGGCCACCGCGCGCAGGTCGGCGCCCCGGTTGCCCATCGCCCGTTCGGCGACGATTACCAACCGCTCGCCGGGCGCCGCCGGGTCGCTTCCCGGCACCGCGAAGGCCACCACGTAGCCGCTGCGCACCACCGGGGACACTCCCGCGACCGTCGCCTCGATGTCCTGCGGATAGTGGCTGTCGCCGTCGATGGTCACCAGGTCCGCGATCCGGCCGGTGACGAACAGCCCGCCGTCGACGTACACGCCCAGGTCGCCGGTGCGCAGCCACGATCCGGTCGCCGGGACACCGTCGGCGTGACCGCCCCGGGCCACCCGTGACCTCAGCTCGGCGCCGAACGCCCGGCGGGTCTCCTCCGGCCGGCGCCAGTACCCGCGGGTGATGTTGTCGCCGTGCAGCCAGATCTCACCGACCCGACCGTCGGGCAGTTCTGCGCCGGTCTCCGGGTCGACGATCACCGCCCACTGGCTGCGCGCGACCTGGCCGCACGACACGTGTGTCACCGCGTCCGGACTGGCGGCACCGACCACCACCGCGTGGCCGGCATTGAGCTGCACCCGGTCCAGATGGACCGCGGTCGGCTCGGCGTCGGGTGCGATGGTCGAGACGAACAGGGTCGCCTCGGCGATGCCGTAGGACGGCTTGATCGCGGTGCGCGGCAAGCCGTACGGCGCAAATGCCGCGGTGAACGTGGTGATCGCCGCCATGCTCACCGGCTCGGAACCGCCGGGCACC
>NZ_JBYCLB010000135.1:0-6842 GCF_057473705.1 Mycobacterium sp. TH-M15
GCCGGATCGTGTCGGTGCCGAGTCCCGATCTGCGGCTACTGTCCAGTAACATACCATCCGAACAGGAGGTCTGGGCGATGGAAGTGCTGGTCACCGGCGGCGACACCGAGTTGGGGCGCGCGATCGCCGAAACGTTCCGGGACGCCGGCCACGCCGTCACGCTGACCGGGGTGAACTCCGCGGAGTTGACGGCGACCGCCGGGAGGTTCGACGCCGAAGCCGTCGTCTGCGACGGCACCGACCCGGCTGCGCTGGCCGCCGCGCGCGAACTCTTCCCGCATCACCTGGACGCCATCGTGCACATCCCGGTGCCGCGACCGCTCCCGGGTGACCCGCGCAGCTGCCCGCTGCCGGAGCTGGCGGCGGTCTGGCGCAACGCCTTCGACACCACCGTGCTCTCCGCCGTGCTGACCGTGCAGGCCGTCGGCGACCACCTGAAGGCCGGCGGGTCGATCGTGTCGGTGGTGCCCGAGCCCGCTCACGACGGCAGCGGCGCCGCCGCCAAGGCCGCGCTGGCCGACTGGACGGCGGCCCAGGCCGTCGTGTTCGGCACCCGCGGGATCACCGTGAACGTCGTCGCGACCGGCAGCGGCAGCACCCCCGGCTACGACGGGTTGACCAGCGCCGCCCCGCCGGTCAGCGCCGAGATCGCCCGGCTGGCGCTGTTTCTGACCACGCCGGCCGCCCGGCACATCACCGGCCAGACCCTGCACGTGAGCCACGGGGCCCTGGCACACTTCGGCTGAGCCGACCGGCCTGGTCATGGCCGCCGTGAAGTGGCTAATCACACAGCGGCCGGATGCGGGGGCCCGGATTTGGGTCGGCTAGCGTATTGGTGAACGCAGTCGTCGTCAAGGAGCAATCCAGTCCCATGAGCGCCCAACCCCAGACCGCTGCGCAGGATCCGCAAAACCGCCGCCACCAAGTAGTCGTCATCGGCTCCGGATTCGGCGGGCTCAACGCCGCCAAGAAGCTGAAGCGGGCCGACGTCGACGTCAAGCTGATCGCCCGCACCACCCACCACCTGTTCCAGCCGATGCTGTACCAAGTCGCCACCGGGATCATCTCGGAGGGGGCGATCGCCCCGCCGACCCGGGTGGTGCTGCGCCGGCAGCGCAACGCCCAGGTGCTGCTCGGCGACGTCACCCGGATCGACCTGGCCGGCCGGTGCGTCACCTCGGAGCTGCTCGGGCACACCTACCAGACCCGGTACGACAGCCTGATCATCGCCGCCGGGGCCGGCCAGTCCTACTTCGGCAACGACCAGTTCGCCGAATTCGCCCCCGGCATGAAGTCGATCGACGACGCGCTGGAGCTGCGCGGCCGCATCCTGAGCGCGTTCGAGCAGGCGGAGCGCTCCAGCGACCCCGAGCGGCGCAAGAAGCTGCTCACCTTCACCGTCGTCGGCGCCGGACCGACCGGGGTGGAGATGGCCGGACAGATCGCCGAACTGGCCGCCTACACCTTCAAGGGCGCCTACCGGCACATCGACTCGACCAATGCGCGGGTGATCCTGCTCGACGCCGCCCCCGCCGTGCTGCCGCCGATGGGCGAGAAGCTGGGCCGCAAGGCCGCCGAGCGGCTGCAGAAGCTGGGCGTCGAGATCCAGCTCGGCGCGATGGTCACCGACGTCGACCGCAACGGCCTGACGGTCAAGGACGCCGACGGCACCGTCCGGCGCATCGAGTCGCAGTGCAAGGTGTGGTCGGCGGGGGTTTCGGCGAGCCCGCTCGGCCGGGATCTGGCCGGGCAGTCGGCGGTCGAGCTGGACCGCGCCGGCCGGGTGAAGGTGCTGCCCGACCTCTCGGTGCCCGGCCACCCGAACGTCTTCGTCGTCGGCGACATGGCGGCGGTGGACGGCGTGCCCGGGGTGGCCCAGGGCGCCATCCAGGGTGGAAAATACGCGGCGCGCACCATTCGGGCCGAGCTCGACGGGGCCGACCCGGCCGACCGCACCCCGTTCCAGTACCTGGACAAGGGGTCGATGGCCACGGTGTCGCGCTACTCCGCGGTGGCCAAGATCGGCCCGGTGGAGTTCGGCGGCTTCGTCGCCTGGCTGGCCTGGCTGGTGCTGCACTTGGCCTACCTGATCGGTTTCCGGACCAAGATCCTCACCCTGGTGTCCTGGGCCGGAACCTTCGTCAGCAACCGGCGCACCCAGCTGACCATCACCGAGCAGCAGGCGTTCGCCCGGACCCGGCTGGAACAGCTCGAGGTGCTGGCATCCGAGGCGCAGCGCGGCGCCGCCGAGAAAGCGGTGAGTTAGCCGGTCCGGTCAGCCGCGCGGGTGAAGGTTCTGCAACCGGACCTGACCGCGGGCGACGTCACGGCCGGCGTCGTCGGTGATCACCACCAGCCACAGCTGCTGACTGCGGCCCCGGTGAATCGGGGTCGACACCGCGTGCACGGTGCCGGCGGAGACGGCGCGCAGAAAGTCGGTGCTGTTGTTGACCCCGACCACCGCACCGCCGGTGCCGCCGTCCGGCCGATTCAGCCACAGGTAGGCCGAGATGCTGGCGATGCTCTCCACGATCGAGCAGTACACCCCGCCGTGCACGATCCCGTGCGGCTGAAGCAGTTTGGGCTGAATGTCCAGCTGCGCGCGGGCGCCGTCGGGACCCAGTTCGGTGAGGACCAGCCCGATCTCGTTGTCGAACGGCGAGCTGTCGAAGGGCGCGCCGAGACTCGGCGGCGCGATCGGGTCGGCCACGGTGTCGTGTCTACACCACCGGCGAAATCGCCGGCGCCGGCACCGACCGCGCAGTCGACGTCGCCGCCGCCGGGCGGCGCGCGGTGCGGCTCGGCCGGACCCGGCAACCGTCATACGACCAGCTGTAGTGGACCGGGTAGGCTGGTGCCGGCTCGCGAGGTGGACGGGCGACGGCAGCGCTGAGGCAGGCGGGGAGTTCGGCATGGCGAGACTGACCCACTTGGGCGACTTGGAGCGGGCCGTGATGGACCAGCTGTGGGGCTCGCCGGGGCCGCAGACGGTGCGTCAGGTCCACGAAGCGCTCTCGGCGCACCGCGACCTGGCGTACACGACGGTGATGACCGTGCTGCAGCGGCTGGCCAAGAAGAATCTGGTCGTGCAGCTACGCGACGACCGGGCACACCGCTACACCCCGGTGCGCACCCGTGACGAGTTGGTGGCCGCCCTGATGGTGGACGCCCTGGCCCAGGCCGCCGACCCGGGCGGACGGCAGGCGGCGCTGGTCAGCTTCGTCGAACGGGTCGGCGCCGACGAGGCCGAGGCGCTGCGCCGGGCGCTCGACGACCTGGAGAGCCACCGCAGCAGCCGACCCGCTACCGGTCGGCCCACCGCCTGAGAGAGACTGGCACCGTGTTCGCCCTGGCCTTCACCGTCGTCGCGGTGCTGCTCGTCGGCCCGGTGCCGGCGCTGCTGGCGCGGGCCCAGTGGCCGTTGCGGGCACCGCGGGCCGCGGTGGTCCTCTGGCAGGCGATCGCCGCGGCCGCGGTGTTGTCGACGTTCAGCGTCGGGATCGCGATCGCCAGCCGGCTGCTGATGCCCGGCCCCGACGGCCGGCCCGCCGCGACGCTGCTCGGCGACTGCACCCGGCTGGGCTGGCCGCTGTGGACCACGTACACGGCCACGTTCGCGCTCACCGTCCTGGTCGGCATCCGACTCGCCGTGGCGGTGGTCCAGGTCGCGGTCGGCACCCGGCAGCGCCGGGCCCGACACCGCACCCTGGTCGATCTGCTCGACATCGCACCGGCACCGGCGGGGTCCCCGGAGAGCGGCCGAGCCGACGGGCTGCGAATCCTGGCGGTCCCCCAGCCCTTGGCGTACTGCCTGCCGGGGATGCGCAGCCGGGTCGTGCTGAGCGCGGGAACGTTGACGGCCTTGGCCGACGACGAAATCAGCGCCGTCCTGGGCCACGAGCGGGCACACCTGCGGGCCCGGCACGATCTGGTGCTCGAAGCGTTCGTCGCGCTGCACACCGCCTTCCCCCGCTTCGTCCGCAGCGCCAGCGCACTCGGCGCGGTGCGGCTGCTGGTCGAACTGCTGGCCGACGACGCCGCGGTCCGGGCGACGGGTCCCACTCCGCTGGCCCGCGCGCTGGTGACCTGCGCCGGCGGCCGCGCACCCACCGGGGCGTTGGCGATCGGTGGCCCCAGCACCGTGCTCCGGGTGCGCCGGCTCGCCCAGCCCGGCAACAGCCGGACGCTGGCGGCCACCGCCTATGCCGCCGCGGCGGCGGTGCTGACGATGCCCACCGTCGGCCTGGCGTTACCCTGGCTGACCGAACTGCACCGGTTGCTCGCCGGCTAGCCGAGCGCGCACCCGCCGGCCGCACCGGCCAGCCGACCACCGACCGACGACCCCGGAGGCGAACAGATGACCATGGCCCACAACAGCGGCAGCGGCGGTGGCACCGCCGACATCGGGGTGACCGGCCTGGCCGTGATGGGTTCCAACATCGCCCGCAACTTCGCCCGACACGGGTACACCGTGGCGCTGCACAACCGGTCGATCGCCAAGACCGATGCGCTGGTGGCCGACCACGGCACCGAGGGCAGCTTCGTGCGCACCGCGTCGATCGCGGAATTCATTGCCTCGCTTAAGAAGCCGCGCCGGGTGCTGATCATGGTGAAAGCCGGCGACGCCACCGACGCGGTGATCGGCGAACTGGCCGACGCGATGGAGCCCGGCGACATCATCATCGACGGCGGCAACGCGCTCTACACCGACACCATTCGGCGGGAGAAGGCGATGACCGAGCGCGGGCTGCACTTCGTCGGCGCCGGCATCTCCGGCGGCGAGGAAGGCGCGCTGAACGGGCCGGCGATCATGCCGGGCGGACCGGCCGAGTCGTACGCCTCGCTGGGCCCGCTGCTGGAGGAGATCTCCGCGCACGTCGACGGGGTGCCGTGCTGCACGCACATCGGCCCGGACGGGTCCGGGCACTTCGTCAAGATGGTGCACAACGGCATCGAGTACGCCGACATGCAGCTGATCGGCGAGGCCTACCAGCTGCTCCGCGACGGCCTCGGCCTCCCCGCACCGCGGATCGCCGACGTCTTCGCCGACTGGAACACCGGCGAGCTGGACAGCTACCTGGTGGAGATCACCGCCGAGGTGCTGCGCCAGACCGACGCCACGACCGGCAAGCCGCTGGTCGACGTCATCCTCGATCGCGCCGAACAGAAGGGCACCGGCCGCTGGACGGTCAAGTCGGCGCTCGACCTGGGCGTGCCGGTGACCGGCATCGCCGAAGCGGTCTTCGCCCGCGCGCTCTCCGGGTCGGTCGCCCAGCGCAGCGTCGCCGCCGGCTTCGCGTCCGGCCGGCTGGCCGAGCGGCCCGCCGACCCGGATGCCTTCATCGACGACGTCCGTCGGGCGCTGTACGCCTCCAAGATCGTCGCCTACTCGCAGGGCTTCAACCAGATTCAGGCCGGCAGCGCCGAATACGGCTGGGACATCACCCCCGGCGACCTGGCGACGATCTGGCGCGGCGGGTGCATCATCCGGGCCACCTTCCTCAACCGGATCAAGGAGGCGTTCGACGCCGAGCCGGATCTGGCCAGCCTGCTGGCCGCGCCGTACTTCCGCAGCGCGGTGCAGGCCGGCGTGGACAGCTGGCGCCGGGTGGTGGCCACCGCGGTCACCCTGGGCATCCCGGCGCCCGGCTTCTCCTCCGCGCTGGCCTACTACGACGGCCTGCGGGCGGAACGGCTGCCGGCCGCGCTCACCCAGGCGCAGCGCGACTACTTCGGCGCGCACAGCTACGGCCGGGTCGACACGCCCGGCGCGTTCCACACCCGGTGGAGCGGTGATCGCGGGGAGGTGCCGGTCTAGAGCCGCCGCGCGCTGGCCGCCCGACGGCAAAACGGGCCCGAATCCGAGATAATGCGGTAGCCATGAGATTCCTAGACGGCCACCAACCCGGGTATGACCTCACCTACAGCGACGTCTTCATCGTCCCCGGCCGATCCGACGTCGAGTCGCGGCTGGACGTCGACCTGTCCACCGCCGACGGCTCCGGCACCACCATCCCGGTGGTGGTGGCCAACCTGACCGCGGTCGCCGGCCGGCGGATGGCCGAGACGGTGGCCCGGCGCGGCGGCGTCGTGGTGCTGCCGCAGGATCTGCCGGTCGACGCGGTCCGCCGCAGCGTCGAGTTCGTCAAGAGCCGCGACCTGGTGGCCGACACCCCGGTGACGCTCTCCCCCGACGACTCGGTGTCGGATGCCGTCGCGCTGATCCACAAGCGGGCGCACGGGGCGGCGGTGGTGCTGCGCGACGACCGCCCGGTGGGGCTGGTGACCAAGACCTGCTGCGAGGGCGTGGACCGGTTCACCCGGGTGCGTGACGTCGCGATCCCCGACCTGGTCAGCGCTCCGGCCGGCACCGATCCGCGCAAGGTCTTCGACCTGCTGGAGAACCACCCGATCGACGTCGCGGTGCTGACCAACCCGGACGGCACCTTAAGCGGCGTGCTGACCCGCACCGGAGCGGTCCGGGCCGGGATCTACCGGCCAGCGGTGGACGCCGACGGACGGCTGCGGATAGCGGCCGCCGTCGGGATCACCGGCGACGTCGCCGCCAAGGCCGCCGCCCTGGTCGACGCCGGGGCGGACCTGCTGGTGATCGACACCGCGCACGGCCACCAGGGCAAGGCATTGGCCGCGATCCGGGCCGTCGCGGCGCTGCGGACCGGGGTGCCGCTGGTCGCCGGCAACGTGGTGTCACCGGAGGGCACCCGGGACCTGATCGAGGCGGGCGCCGGGATCGTCAAGGTCGGTGTGGGCCCGGGCGCGATGTGCACCACCCGGATGATGACCGGGGTGGGCCGGCCGCAGTTCTCCGCCGTGCTGGACTG
>NZ_JBYCLB010000136.1:0-2422 GCF_057473705.1 Mycobacterium sp. TH-M15
CGGCGGGGGCGATCACGACGGTGTCGCCGATGGAGCTGAGCAGATCGACGCCCCGGCGGGTAAGAGACCCGTCCGGGATCAGGGTGGCGCCGCGGACCGCGACGACACCCAGGATCCGGTCGACGATGTCAGCGGCCCCGCTGGTTGCGGTCGCGCTGAGGCCGGGGTCGCCGACCCGCTGGACGGCGCCGAGGTCGGCTAGCGCGTAGGGCAGCGGCGCGACACACATCCGTCGCGCCAGTGCCCGCAGCCGGTTCAACCAGTTGGTTGCCGCGGCTTGCCCGGCGCCGGGGTGGGTCGCGGTGCCGGGATCCAGGGCCGGGCTGGCGGGTGCACCGGGAACTCCGCCCGAAACGATGTAGCCGGCGGTCATCGCATTGACGGTGACCAGCAGGTCGGGGTCGACGGCCAGGCACACCGAGCGGCCTACGGCGCCGTCGGGGTCGACGTCGCGGCTGGTGGCGAACTCGGCGGCGGTCAGCAGCACGTCCAGCCGACCGCCGGCGGCCAGCGACGTCGCCAGCTCGTCGTCGATCAACCGGACCGGAACCGTGCCACCCGGGAAACCGGGGGCCAAGCGCGGCCGGTCGGCCAGCGGCCACAGCATGGTGACCGAAACGGGTTTGGAGGTGTCGGGCGCGACCACAGTGTCCATGGTGCCGACGCTGGACGCGTGGGCCGAGGTGTCCAGCGGATCCGGCGGCACACCCAGCACGGGCAGCAGGAAGCGCGCGTTGTCCAGACGTGCCGGCTCGCCGTAGTCCGGCGTGCCATTGACATTGACCAGCAGGGGGTAGACGCCGGGCGCGGTGATATCCAGCGAGTGCGCGGTCGCCGAGCGCATCGGGGCCGAGAGCGTGAACGTCGTCTTCTGGCCGCGCTGCAGCACGGGGGAGAGCGCCGCGAAGTCCGTCGCGGCCTGGTACTGGTCGGTGTCGCCGTCGAGGTCGGTTCGCAGGCCGGTCGACGTCGGCACCGCCGCCGCGTGTTCGAGGCGCAGCATCAGGTCGCGGACCGGCCGGTCACCGGTGTTGGTGATGGTTCCGGCGACGGTGACCACCGGCTCGCTGGTGGTGGTGACCAGCTGCGGGGTGACCCGGTCGATCCGCACCAGGACGAACGGGTTGGCGCCGGGCTCGCCGGCGGCGGCGGTCGGCACGACGCCAACGCTCAGGCCGGCCAGGACGCCGAGCACCGCCAGCAGACGCAACAGGCCGCCCGGCACCGTCGATCTGCTGCTCGTCCCCGCCCGCGGACGGAGCCGCCACCCCGAATTACTCTGCATCGTCGTCGGCGGCTACGGTCCGGGACCGCGACCGATCTTCCGGCCGCGGACGGGCTCGTCGACCCGGCGGATGCGGGTGCGTGAGTGGGTTTGCGGGCGGCGCCACGGCGTGCTGGGCGGCAGGGGTGGCAGCGCGGCCTCGCCGTCGCTCTGCAGTTTGCCGATCAGCTCGTCGGCCACTTCCGCCAGCTTGCGCTCGTCGGCGTAGGCCAGCCGGAACGGCAGCTCGGAGATCGGCACCCACGCCACCTCGGCGACCTCGACGTCCTCGTCGCACAGCTCACCTCCTGAGAAACGCATCAGGTAATGATGAACCGTCTTGTGCACGCGCCGCCCTTCGGTGACGAACCAGTAGTCGATGCAGCCCAGCGCCGCCAGCACGCTGCCCTGAATCCCGGTCTCTTCGGCAACTTCCCGGATCGCGGTCTGCTCCGCGGTCTCACCGAGTTCGATGTGGCCCTTGGGCAGTGACCACAGCATCCGGCCGCGCCGGTCCACCCGGCCGATGAGCGCCGCGACCTGTCCTTCGCGCGGGCCATCGATGTTGTCGATGACCAATCCACCGGCCGAGGTCTCGTGCACGGTCCGCAGCCGTCCCGCAGTTCGGCGTGTCGCACGGCGCTGGCCGGACTTGGCCGGCGCGCCGCCGGCAGTCGCCTCGTTGCCGGGGTTTGCTTGGCCGGACCCTGCCGAGCGCCGACCGCGGCGCCTCCCCCGACGCCGACGTGGTTGCGGATTTTCGCCGTCGGACACCCAAGCGATAGTAGCTGGCGTGCTCAGACGCCCTGGGCTCACTCGCCGGTAGTGAGCTGGGGGAGCGGGCGATTACGCTGTGGTCCCGTGCCCGAAGAGCCGCAGGATGCCGAGCTGTTGGCTGCTGCCGCGGTCGCCTTGCACAGTCACGCCGTTGTGCTGGGCGAACTCGGGGCGGTGTTCGCCCAGGCCGGCCACGAGCTCTATCTGGTCGGCGGTTCGGTGCGTGACGCCGTGCTGGGCCGGCTGAGCAACGATCTGGACTTCACCACCGATGCGCGCCCCGAGCGGCTGCAGACGTTGCTGCGGTCCTGGGCCGACGCAGTGTGGGACACCGGCATCGAATTCGGCACCGTCGGTGCCGAGAAAGACGGCCAGCGCCTG
>NZ_JBYCLB010000137.1:0-3214 GCF_057473705.1 Mycobacterium sp. TH-M15
CCGACGTCCCGGTGATCTCGCGCAGCGGACGCACGGTGACACCGGGTGCCGACATGTCGCAGATGAACGCGCTGATGCCTTTGTGTTTGGGCGCCTCGGCGTCGGTGCGGGCCAGCAGGTAGCCGAACTGCGCCCAGTGCCCGTCGGTCGTCCACACCTTCTGACCGTTGACGCGGTAGATGCCCCCGTCGAGCACCGCCTTGGTGCGCAGCGCGGCCAGGTCGCTACCGGCGCCAGGCTCGGAGAACAGCTGGCACCACTTCTGCTGGCCCGCGCGGATCGCCGGCAGGTGCCGGCTGCGCTGCTCTTCTGTGCCGTAGGCGATCAGCGCCTGGGCGGCCAGCACGTTACCGCTGGGTAGGCCGGGCGCCTGCGCCCGCGCCAGCTCCTCGCCGACCACCACCCCGTGTTCAGTCGTCCAGCCGTCGCGGCCACCGTATTCGGCCGGCCAGTCCGCGCCGACGTAGCCGGCCTGATAGAGCCGGGCCGCCCACTGATTGAGGAGTTCATTCTCGTGGGCGTCCTCGGCACTGCGGACACCGGCGCGCGGCGGGATCGCCGGTGCATGCGTAGCGATGAACTGCCGTACCTCCGCGCGGAAGGCCTGCAGTTCCGGACCCGTCCCGTATTCCATCGGTCTAGTGCCCTCCGTCAGCGACTCGTCATCGTGCCAATGCCCGTTCGAGGCGCTGTTCCTGCAACGAGGCCAGCAGCTCGCGTGCGGCGTGGTCGCGCAGCGCCTCGGCCCGGCCTACCGCCACGGCGTTGGCCTGAGCGCGGCGCAGCAGCAGATGGGCGGGGTGCTCCCAGGTGAAGCCGATCCCGCCGTGGATCTGAATCGTCGCCTCGGCGGCGCTGACCGCGCCGTCCAGGGCGGCTGCGGCGGCCAGGTTGACCAGGCAGTCCGACTCGTCGGCGTCGAGATCAGCCTCGGCGGCGGCCAGTACCTGGCTTCGCGCGCCTTCCAGCGCGACGAGCATGTCGGCGCAGCGGTGCGAGATCGCCTGGAAGCTGCCGATCGGTCGGCCGAATTGCTGACGCTCACCGGCCCAGGCCACCGCCGTGCTCAGCGCGCGCGCTGAGACGCCGACCGAGTCGGCGGCCACGGCCAGCAGGGCCCGCCGCCGGGCGCTGCGCAGACCATGCCGAAGAGTGCTGCCGGAGCTCAGCGGCTGTCCGGTCGCGCCGCTGAGCGTCACCGAACCGATGGTCGCGGTCAGGTCCAGCGGCTGCTGCGCGGCGACGTGCACGCCCGCGTCGCCGGGATCCACGGCGACGAGCAGTTCACCCTCGCCGCGCTCGGATCGGGCTAGCACCAGCAGGATCTCGGCCACCGGGGCTCCGGCTACGACGGGCACGACTCCGGTGAGTGCAGAGCCGTCCCAGACCGGCAGGTCGATACCGCTGGTGACCCAGCCGTCATCGTGGAGCGGCACGGCGAACGCGGCCGCAGCCCCGGCGGTGATGCGCTTCGCGGCCGCGGTGGCGCCGGTCTGCACGGCGACGTCGAGGGCGATGACGGTGGGAACGAGCGGCGCGGGCACCAGTGCCGCGGCGGCCTCCTCGATGGCCGCATACAGCAGCCGTGGCGCGGCACCGGCGCCGCCCGCCGATTCCTCGACCGCCAACCCAGGCAGCCCGAAGTCGACCAGCGCCGACCACACCGCGGGGTCAGCGATATCGAATCGCCGGCCGGGGTCCAGCAGCGCGGTCACGTCGACACGCGTGCGCAGCACCGTGGCCAGCACATCGCGTAACTCGACTTCGGTGGGCTCGGTCACGGCCAGCGGGGCACCCGGAATGACCGCCGCTTCCCGCGTGCCTTCACCTCGGTGGGACGGCAGGCCCAGCACCGCCTCGGCGATGGTATTGCGCTGAATCTCGGCGGTGCCCGCCCCGATGGTGGTGGCGCGGCTCATCAGGTAACCGTAGGTCCAGCGCCCGCCGTCGACGGCGTCGGCGGCGCGGCTGCCCAGCGCGGCGCGCGGACCGCTGGCGCGCAACGCCAGGGCATGCATGCGTTGCTCGAACTCCGATTTGACCAGCCGGTTGACCGAAGCGACCCCGCCGGGGTCCTCACCGCGCAGCACGGCCGACAGCGCCCGGGCGCTGTTGGCGGCGATGGCGTGCACGTCGGACTCCAGCCGGGCGATGTGCTGGCGCACCAGCGGATCGGAGTCGAGCCCGCGCGTCACCAGCAGCCTGACCACCTGGTCGACCGTGCGGCGGTACTTGAACTCGTCGGCGAGGAATGCCGTGGCGCGCTCATGGCCCAGCGAGGTCCGCATGATCGACCAGCCCTGTCCTTCGACGCCGATGCGATTGTCGACGGGTACCACGACGTCGTCGAAGAACACCTCGGCGAAGTGCGCGCCACCGCTGATGTCGCGCAGCGGACGCACGGTGATTCCCGGGCTGTCCATCGGGATCAGCAGGTAGGTGATGCCGTCGGTGCTGCGGCCGGGCGGCCCGGTACGCACCAGCGCGAACATCCAGTCAGCACGGTCGGCCATCGACGTCCACACCTTCTGGCCGGTGATCCGATAGATGGCGCCGTCGCGGACCGCGCGGGTGGACAATGACGCCAGGTCGCTGCCTGCACCCGGTTCGGAGAATCCCTGACACCAGAACTCGTCGGCCCGCAGCAACGGCCGCAGGAAACGATCCTTCTGCTCCTGTGTGCCGTGGGAGATCAATGTGGGCGCGAGGATGAACGACAGCTGGCACGGGTGTGGCGGCGCGCCGGCCGCCGTGGTCATCCGGTAGTAGTCGAGCTGCTCTTCGACGGAAAGTTCCAGCCCACCAGCAGATTTGGGCCATCCTGGCGCGGCGAGCCCATGGTCCACGAGCTCGGCATGCCAGGCTCGCGCGGCCGCGACCCGGTCAATCTTGACCCCGTCGGCCTTGGCTGCGGCTCTGGGCTCGGCCTGCCGACGGACGTAGTCGGCAAGCAACTCCTGGAGCCGGGGTCGCCACTCGGTGGACTGGTTCACAGAAAAACCTAACATAGTTAACTTGGTGAGTTACCTACGATCAGTGTCCATCGTGACGGGGCCTCTTGGCAAGAAGCGGCGCGAGTCCCCGAGGATCAGGGTGTGTTACCGGCAGATGGCAACCCCGTCGCGGGCGGCCCGCCCGCCCTTACGGTGGCCGCCAAGTCCAGCGGCCCCTCGGTGACCACTGCCTGCAGGAGTCCGAGATCCGCTCCGGCCTG
>NZ_JBYCLB010000138.1:0-2719 GCF_057473705.1 Mycobacterium sp. TH-M15
CCAGCAGGACGGCCAACCGGGCCCGGCCCCGGGCACAGCGGCTCTTCACCGTCCCCTCGGCGACCCCGAGGACGCGAGCGGTATCGGCGATCGAGTAGCCCTGCATGTCGACGGCGAAGATTGCCGCACGCTGCGCCACCGGGAGCCGCAGCAGCGCGCGCCGCACCATCAGCGCGGTCTCGACTTGCCCGGTGCGGTCGCCCACCGGAAGCGCATCGTCGTCCAGCACCGCCACCGACTGCGGTCTGGCGCGGCGCAGTCGGTCCAGGCAGGCGTTGACCACGATCCGGTGCAGCCAGCTGCTGACGGCGGCGTCGTAGCGGAACGACCCCGCGTAGCGGTGCGCGGAGAGCATCGCGTCCTGCAGCGCGTCGGCGGCGTCCTCGGGGCACCGGCTGGTGACGCGCGCCAACCGGCGCAGCTGGCGGTGGTGCCGGCGGAACAGCTCCTCGAACGCGTAGCGGTCGCCGGCGACGTGTGCGGCCAGCAACTCGGCGTCACTCCGGTTGCAGCGGCTCGCCCGGGCGCTGTGCATGACCGGACAGTAACCAAAACCCGCCGTCGCGGCACTTTACCTGTGGAGAAACGCTATTCGGCCGCTTCGACGGTGATCTCGGAGATGTCGGTGCGGCTCTCGCCGTTGGTGGTGCCCAGCGTGGAGATCCACACCAGCAGGTTGGACGTCGGCGCCGAATCGTCGACCGTGATCCGGTTCGGGCCGGGTTTCAGCGTCTCCGGTGAGGTCAGCGTGGTGGTGTCTTCCAGCCGGGCCGGGCTCGGGCTCGATGACGACCGAAGCTCGACCCGGGTGCCGGTGCTGGAGACGTTGACGGTGACCGCGCCGATCACGGTCGGCCGGGGCAGCTGCAGCATCAGCCCGACACCGGTCTTGAAGTTCGGGAACGGCGCCGGATCCCGGTAGGTGTCGCTGCCCCAGGCGGTGGCCGGATTGCCGTCGATCGCCAGGCCGGCGTTCTGCGGCTGATCGGGATCCCCGCCCGGGGAGAAGACGGTTGCCCGCACCGGTTTGACCGTGCTGCCCGGCTCGGCCTCCTGCTCCGCCGTCGCGGACGGGTTGTTCAGACCCAGGTCGTCCTTGCCGAGCCCGTTGACGTCGCCGAACATCCGGTTCACGATCGACGCCAGCACCAGGATAGCCACCAGCAGGACGGCCCCGCCGATTCCGGACCCGATCAGCACGACACGCCGTCGCTGCGCCCGGGCGGCTTCGTCGGATGGCGCGTTGTGGACCGGCCGGGGTTCGACTTCGTCCTGGTCGACCGGCGCCAGCAGATCGGTCGCCTCGGCGACGGTGGTCGCCTGCTGCAGCAGGTTCAGCAGTGTCGAGGCACTCCGGATCCCGCCGTTGGGCTGGAGGGCGTGCATGGCCGCCGCAGAGACCTGGAACGGGATGTCGGAGTTGATCGCGTCGGCGTTGACCGGCTGGCCGGCGGAATCCTGTTCGGCGGGCGGCAGCCCGCAGTCGTCGCCAGACTCCGGCAGCGGCCACCGATTGACCAGCAGCGCGTACAGGGTGGCTCCGATCCCCCGGATGTCGTCTTGCGGACTGGCGGTTGGCATGGTAGCCGGGAAGGCGAGTGTGACGTTGCCCTCACTGGTCACCCGGATCCGCCGCGGGTGGTCGATGGAGAGCGCGACCCCGGCGTGGTGGGCCGCGTCCGCGGCGCTGACCAGCGTCGTCATCGCGCGACCGGCGCCGACCGGCGACGGCGAGGTGTTGGCGACCTCTTTCAGCGACGCGCCGCGCACCCACTCGGCCACCACCAGGCCGCCGCCGCCGGCGCGCACGACGTCGAGGATCCGCGCCACCCCGGGTGACTCAAGCCGGGCCAGCCGCAGGGTGCGGGAGAGGATCTCCTCGGTCTGTCCCTCCGGCAGGGTCTGCCGGGGGTCGACGAAGACCAGCGCCACCTGTCGGTCCAGGCTGGTGTCCAGTGCCTGCCAGAACTCCAGCGCCGGCGTGCTGCCGTGGCAGACCAGCAGCCGGTAGCGACCGTCGGCGATCGCCGACCCGGGCACCAGCGCGGCGTCCTCCGGCTGCGGCTCCAGCTGCGTCGCGCCGAGCACGGTGGTCGGCTCCCGGCTGGGATCGCCGGCTGGGTCGGCGACCGGTACCCGCCGCGGCTTGGCCGCCGCCGAGTGGGCGTTCGCCCCGGCGGCGCCGCGCTTCGCGGTGGTGCGGCGCGACGGGCCGTCCGCAAGGGTGTCGGGCACCGGCCAGCCTTTCTCTCTCCGATCGCCGGCGTGGTGTCCCGGCGGTTCGCTTCCGAGGGCCGCCGGATGGGCAGCCCCCCTCGGCATCAGCGAGTTGTCCAGCTCAGCGTACGGGACGCCGGGTCGCCGGGACCGGTTCTCGGCGCCGGTGGGCGGCAGACCGGCGCTGCCGCCGAACCGGCGGTGGACTGCGGTCAGGCCGGCCTGCGCCTCGGATATCCGGGCGCGGACCAGCACGCCGGCGACGATCGGCGTCATCACCAGCCCCATGACGAGCAGGCGCAACATCGAGCCAACCGGCCCATGGCTGGTCAGGGCGGCCAGCCCCAGCACTCGGTCTACCACCTCGGCGAGCAGCGCGGCCAGCAGTGACGCGGTAACGGTGACCAGAACGGTGCGGACCGCCTCGATGCCGAGCAGTCCCCCGCGAGCGAGTGGTGCCCCCAGACCGGTGACCGGCCGCAGCGCCCGCCGCAGCAGGTGG